>JAJYSD010000004.1 GCA_021793745.1 Bacillota bacterium | reverse complement strand
GGGCGCGGCAACTACACCCTGGGGCTGAAGCAGCAGCTGATCTTTCCGGAGATCGATTACGACAAGGTGGACAAAGTGCGGGGGATGGATGTCATCATCGTCACTACCGCAGAGACGGACGAAGAGGGTCGGGAGCTGCTGCAGGCGCTGGGTATGCCTTTCCGGAAGCAGTGATCGCCTGTTCTTCATCGATCGATGCCCTTCGGATGTTTCATGGGAGACGGTCCAGTGAAAACGAGCAGAGGGAGGGAATGCGGTGGCCAAAAAATCGATGATCGCCAAAGCGAAGCGCAAGCCGAAGTTTAAAGTGCGTGCATACACGCGCTGCGAGCGTTGCGGGCGCCCCCACTCGGTGCTGCGCAAGTTTCGCCTTTGCCGGATCTGTTTCCGTGAACTGGCCTACAAAGGGCAGATTCCCGGCGTGAAAAAAGCCAGCTGGTAACGGATGAGGAAGGAGGGAATGCCAGTGGTGATGACGGACCCGATCGCCGACATGTTGACCCGGATCCGCAATGCCAATGCGGTGCGCCACGAAAGCGTGGAAATCCCGGCTTCGAAAATCAAGCGGCAGATTGCAGAGATCTTGAAGCGGGAAGGTTTCATCCGGGATGCGGAATACATTGACGATGGGAAGCAAGGGGTTATTCGGATCTTCCTGAAATACGGTCCCAACAACGAGCGGGTGATTACCGGCCTGAAGCGGATCAGCAAACCGGGATTGCGCGTTTATGCCAAGAGCACGGAAATCCCGCGGGTATTGCGCGGTTTGGGGATTGCCATCCTGTCCACCTCGAAGGGCGTCATGACCGACAAAGAAGCGCGTCAGGCCCGGGTGGGCGGCGAAGTGCTGGCTTATATCTGGTAATCGGCGGAATCGAACGGAGGTGAGAACATGTCTCGGGTCGGCAGAAAACCGATCACCATCCCCAGCGGGGTGGAAGTGACCATCGACGGAAATACCGTGACCGTCAAAGGGCCCAAGGGCACCCTGACCCGGCAGATTCATCCGGAAATGACGGTCAAGAAGGAAGACAACGTGATCAAAGTGGAACGGCCCAGCGATGACCGGGTCCACCGGGCGCTGCACGGGACCACCCGCACGCTCATCGCCAATATGGTGGAGGGTGTGAGCAAGGGTTTCAGCAAGACGCTGGAGCTGGTGGGCGTCGGCTATCGCGCCCAGAAAAAGGGGAAAACGGTGGTTTTGAACGTGGGTTACTCCCATCCGGTGGAAGTGGCGGAGACGGATGGGGTTGAATTGGAAGTGCCGTCCGCTACCCAGATCATCGTCAAGGGGATCGACAAGGAAAAGGTGGGAGCGGTGGCGGCCAACATCCGGGCGGTCCGTGAACCCGAGCCCTACAAGGGTAAAGGGATCAAATACTCCGACGAGCGCATCCGCCGTAAAGAAGGGAAAACCGGTAAGTAATAAGTTGCACAGGAAAGGAGTGAACGCGGCGTGATCACCAAAGTGGACCGCAACAAGAAGCGGAAAAAGCGTCACCTGCGGGTACGCAAAAAGGTTTTCGGCACGCCGGAGCGTCCCCGCCTGAACGTGTTCCGCTCCTCCAAAAACATCTACGCCCAACTGATCGACGACCTGGCCGGCCACACCCTCGTTTCCGCATCCACCCTGGATCCGGAGCTGAAGGGCGAAATCGAAAACGGCGGCAATGTGGAAGCGGCGCGCAAAGTCGGTCAGCTGATCGCCAAGCGGGCGTTGGAGAAAGGTCTGAAGCGTGTGGTGTTCGACCGCGGAGGTTATCTTTACCACGGACGGGTAAAGGCCTTGGCTGAAGGTGCCCGGGAAGGAGGGCTCGACTTTTGAACAAGGAAAACAAAGCGATGAAGCAGGAAGCTCCTGAACTGATTGAGAAAGTGGTGAACATCAATCGGGTGGCCAAGGTGGTCAAAGGCGGACGGAGGTTCAGCTTCAGCGCCTTGGTCGTCGTCGGTGATGGAAAGGGAATGGTCGGTGCCGGAATCGGCAAGGCCGCGGAGGTGCCGGAAGCGATCCGGAAGGGGATTGAGGAAGCCAAGAAGAATATGATCCGTGTCCCGCTCCAGGGAACGACCATTCCGCACGAAGTGATCGGCAAATTCGGGACCGGTCGCGTCCTGATGAAACCCGCCACGAAGGGTACGGGTGTGATCGCCGGCGGAGCGGTCCGCGACGTGCTGACGGTGGCGGGGGTCGGAGACATCTTGACCAAATCGACGGGATCCAACAACCCCATCAACATGGTCCGGGCCACGCTGGACGGAATCCAGCAGCTGAAGACGCCGGAAGAGGTGGCGCGCCTCCGGGGCAAAACCGTCGAGGAATTGTTAGGATAAGGAGGGGTTGACCGTGGCGAAAAAATTGGCTATCACCCTTAAGCGGAGCATGATCGGCCGTCCGGAAGCCCATCGGGTCACCCTGCGCACCCTCGGACTGAAGAAACGGGAACAGACGGTGATTCAACCGGACAACCCCGCCATCCGCGGGATGATTTTCAAAGTGAAGCACCTGGTCGAGGTGAAAGAGGTCGACGAATAATCGGGAATTCCCGCAGAGGAGGTGCTATGCCATGAAACTGCATGAGCTGAAGCCTGTTCCCGGCTCCCGCAAGTCGCGCAAACGGGTGGGACGCGGGATCGCCGCCGGTCAAGGAAAGACCGCCGGACGGGGAACCAAAGGGCAAAAGGCGCGTGCGGGAGGCGGCGTACGCCCCGGCTTTGAGGGGGGTCAAAACCCGCTGTACCGCCGGCTGCCGAAGCGCGGTTTCACCAACCCGAACCGCAAGGAGTACGCGGTGATCAACGTGGAGGACCTCAACCGGTTCGACGAAGGGACGGTCGTGACGCCGGAGCTGTTGAAGGAACAGGGCGTCGTGAAAAACCTGAAGGACGGGTTGAAGGTGCTCGGTGACGGAGATCTCAAAGTGAAGCTGACGGTGAAGGCGCACAAGTTCTCCCGCACCGCCGAGGAGAAAATTGCCGCCGCGGGTGGGGCGACGGAGGTGCTCTGATGTTTCAGACTCTGGGCAACATCTTCAAAGTGAAGGACCTCCGCCGCCGGATTCTTTTCACCCTGCTGATGCTCGTCGTGTTTCGGATCGGCAGTTTCATTCCCGTTCCCAACACCAACAGCGAAGCCTTGAAAATGCTCGCGGAGCAACAGGGAGCAGGCCTGTTTGGCCTGTTGAACACCTTTTCCGGAGGTTCGCTGCTCAACTTCTCCATCTTCGCGATGGGGATCATGCCCTACATCACCGCATCGATCATCGTACAGCTGCTGACAATGGATGTGATTCCCAAATTCGCCCAGTGGGCCAAGGAGGGGGAAGTGGGCCGCCGCAAGTTGGCACAGGTGACCCGGTATGGTACCATTGTACTGGCTTTGATCCAGTCGATCGGTCTCTCCATCGGGTTTGACAGGATCGCCGATCAAGTCGGCGTTCAGTTGATCGAGGATGAGAGCTTCGCCAGCATGGCGCTCATTTCCCTCACCTTGACGGCGGGGACCGCTTTTCTGATGTGGCTCGGCGAACAGATCACCGAGAAGGGGATCGGCAACGGGATTTCGATCCTCATCTTCGCCGGGATCGTCGCCGCGATCCCCCCGGGAGCGCAACAGATCTACCAGCATGAATTTTCCAATGCCGGAGACCAGGTGTTCCTGCACATCGTGAAGCTCGTCATCATTTTGGTCGTGATTCTGCTGATCGTGGCGGGTGTCATCTTCATCCAGCAGGGCGTTCGCCGGATTCCCGTCCAATACGCCAAGCGCGTCGTCGGACGTCGGATGTACGGCGGACAGTCTACCCACATCCCGCTGAAGGTGAATGCCGCCGGCGTGATTCCGGTGATTTTCGCCCTTTCGCTGCTGATCTTTCCGACGACCATTGCCAGCTTCTGGCCCAACAACCCCGTCTCCCAGTGGATCATGACCAACTTCGATTACTCGAAGCCGCTGGGGATGACCGTATATGTGCTTTTGATCATCGGGTTTACCTATTTTTACACCTTTGTCCAGATCAACCCGGTGCAGCTGGCGGATCAGATGAAGAAAAACGGCGGATTCATCCCGGGAATTCGGCCGGGGCGGAACACCACGGTCTACCTGACCAGGGTGATCAACCGGATCACCTTGACCGGGGCCTTGTTCCTGGCGGCGGTGTCGATCTTGCCGGTCTTCTTCACGGGACTCGCGGGTCTTCCCCAAACGGTTCAAATCGGCGGAACGTCCCTGTTGATCGTGGTGGGGGTGGCCCTGGAGACGATGAAGAACATCGAGAGCCAGCTGATCAAACGCCACTACAAGGGCTTCATCAAATAGATGGATACGGGAGAGTGGTCTGAGACCGCTTTGCATCAAGTCGGCTGAAACGGTCGCATCCTCCCTCCGAGGGCGGGGGGAAACAAACCGGGAGGGAAGGCTTTTGAAGATCGTATTGATGGGACTGCCCGGAGCCGGAAAAGGGACCCAGGCGGAACGGATCATCGACGAACTGAAGATCCCGCACATCTCGACCGGCGACATGTTCCGTGCCGCGGTGAAGGAAGGGACTCCCCTCGGCCTAGAGGCCAAAAAGTACATGGATCAGGGGCAGCTCGTGCCGGACCGGGTCACCATTGGTATTGTCCGGGAGCGGCTGGGCAAAGATGATTGTGCGGACGGGTTTTTGTTGGACGGCTTCCCGCGCACGGTTCCCCAGGCGGAGGCCCTGGATGAAGTGCTCGCTGAGATGGGGAAGTCCCTGGATCATGTGCTTTACATCCAAGTCGGTGAGGAAGAACTGATCCGACGGTTGACCGGCCGGCGAATCTGCCGGGAATGCGGGGCCACCTACCATCTCGTGTTCGCCCCGCCCAAACGGGATGGGGTTTGCGACCGGTGCGGAGGCTCCCTCTACCAGCGGGATGACGATCGGGAAGAGACGGTGGCCAAGCGCCTCGAGGTCAATCTGGAGCAAACGGAACGCCTGCTCGCGTATTATGAAGGAAAAGGGAACCTGCGCCGAATCGATGGAGAACAGCCCATCGAACAGGTGACCCGTTCCATCTTGTCGCTGATTCGAGGGGAAAGCGGATGATCGTACTCAAATCCGCCAGGGAATTGGAGCGCATGCGAAAGGCGGGATGGATTGTCCGGGAGGCGCACCGGGAAGTCCAAAAGGCGATCCGACCCGGCGTGACTACGAAGGAGTTGGACCGGATTGCCGACCGGGTGATTCGAAAGCACGGAGCGGTTCCTTCCTTCAAGGGGTATAACGGTTTTCCGGGAAGCATCTGCACATCGGTCAATAATGAATTGGTTCACGGCATTCCCGGGTACCGCGTGCTGCGCGAGGGGGACATCATCAGCGTCGATATCGGCGCCCAATATGAGGGCTATCACGGGGACTCGGCGTGGACTTATCCCGTCGGGCGCATTTCCGAAACGGCGCAGCGGCTTCTCCGGGTGACCGAGGAATCCCTTTACCGCGGTTTGGCCAAGGCGGTGCCCGGTGCTCGATTGGGAGATATCTCCCATGCGATCCAAAGCTATGTGGAGGCCGAGGGCTTTTCGATCGTCCGGGAATACGTCGGCCATGGGATCGGCCGCGAGCTGCACGAAGAACCCAGCGTTCCCAACTTCGGTCCTCCGGGACGCGGTCCCCGTCTGAAACCGGGAATGACCCTGGCCGTCGAGCCGATGGTCAACGAGGGAAGCCGCTTTGTGCGCACACTGGATGACAACTGGACCGTTGTCACCGTCGACGGCTCCCTTTGCGCCCACTTTGAGCATACGATCGCCATAACCGAAGAGGGCTACGAAATCTTGACTGCCTGGGATGCGGGAGAAGGGTGATGGGTGTGACGGATTCCGAGGGTCTGCCCCGCCTGGGCCAGATTGTTCGGATTCTCAGGGGCCGGGAGGCGGGCAATTTCGCAATCGTCATCGGTGTGGAAAAACCTCGGTTTGTCTGGTTGGCTGACGGCAGCACGCGAAGGGCAGACAGGCCCAAGAAGAAAAACGTGAAGCACATTCAGCCGACGAAATGCATCGCCGAGGAAGTGGCCGATGCCTTGGAAAAAACCGGTCGCGTCCCCAATGCAAAACTGCGGTACGCTTTAAACCAGTACCTGCTCCATCACGGAAACGACGAGGAGAAAGGAGGGTGAGTCGATGTCGAAAGAGGATGTGATCGAGGTGGAAGGCAGGGTGATTGAACCGCTGCCCAACGCCATGTTCCGGGTTGAACTGGAAAACGGTCACAAGGTACTCGCCCATGTTTCCGGCAAAATTCGCATGCATTTCATTCGGATTCTGCCTGGTGACAAGGTAACGGTGGAACTTTCCCCGTACGATTTGACCCGTGGCCGGATCACTTATCGTTATAAGTGAAGGGTCGGGGCTTCGTCGGGATGGGGCTGGGCTTGGCAAAAGGAGGGATTCCAATGAAAGTACGGCCGTCGGTGAAACCGATCTGCGAGAAGTGCAAAGTGATTCGTCGGAAAGGCACCGTCATGGTGATCTGCGAAAATCCGAAACACAAACAAAAACAGGGATAAGACGGGAGGGAACAAGATGGCACGGATTGCGGGCGTAGACCTTCCGCGCGACAAGCGGGTGGAAGTGGCCCTGACGTACATTTACGGAATCGGCCGTTCCCGGTCCAAACAAATCCTTCAAGACACGGGGATTAATCCGGACACCCGGGTGCGGGATCTGACGGAAGACGAAGTGACCAAACTGCGCAGCTACATCGACAAGAACCTGGTCGTCGAGGGGGATCTTCGCCGCGAGGTGGCCCTCAACATCAAGCGGCTGATCGAGATCGGTTGCTATCGCGGTATGCGCCATCGCCGTGGACTGCCGGTACGTGGTCAGCGCACCAAGACCAATGCCCGTACGCGCAAAGGACCGCGTCGGACGGTGGCCAACAAGAAGAAATGATGTGAGGAGGGAAATCGGATGGCCAAACGGAATGCGACGACACAGCGCGTCAAGCGTCGTGCGCGTAAAAACGTGGAAAACGGAGTGGCTCACATTCGCTCCACCTTCAACAACACCATCGTCACCATCACCGATCCGCGCGGGAATACCATCGCTTGGGCCAGCGCGGGTGCGATGGGCTTTAAGGGCTCCCGGAAGAGCACGCCCTACGCCGCTCAGATCGCTGCGGAATCGGCGGCCAAGCAGGCGATGGAAAACGGGATGAAATCGGTGGAAGTGTTGGTGAAAGGGCCGGGTGCCGGTCGGGAGGCGGCAATTCGCTCCCTGCAGGCTGCCGGATTGGACGTCAACCTGATCAAGGACGTAACGCCCATTCCCCACAACGGTTGTCGTCCGCCGAAGCGCCGCCGCGTCTGAAACCGGGCGAGCGGTGTCTTTGGTTTAAATTTCCATGTTAACGCCAATACTGGATAGGACGAAGGTGGTGTCCTGTTGGTCAAATCGCGCCGGAACGCACGTTCTGAAGGAGGGTTCGATTCCGTATGATTGAAATCGAGAAGCCGAAAATTGAGGCGGTTGAAATTAGTGACGACAACCGGTATGGGAAGTTTGTCGTGGAACCCTTGGAACGCGGTTACGGCACCACCCTGGGTAACTCCCTGCGCCGCATCCTGCTGTCTTCTCTTCCCGGCGCAGCCGTAAATTCCATCCAGATTGACGGGGTGCTGCACGAATTTTCCACGATTCCCGGCGTGGTGGAGGATACCACGGAGATCATCCTGAATCTGAAGCAACTCGCCCTCAAGATCCATTCCGACGAAGAAAAGGTGTTGGAAATCGATGTTGAGGGAGCAGGGGAAGTGACCGCTGGCGATATTCGTGCAGACAGCGACGTGGAGATCTTGAACCCTGACCTTCACATCGCTACCCTGGCCGAGGATGGCCGGCTGCATATCCGGATGACGGCCAATCGCGGACGGGGGTACGTTCCGGCTGAACGAAACAAGCGGGAGGATCAGCCGATCGGGGTGATTCCGATCGATTCCATATATACACCCATCGAGCGGGTCAATTACCGAGTGGAAAACACGCGGGTCGGTCAGGTGACCAACTACGACAAACTGATGCTGGAAGTCTGGACCAACGGCAGCCTGGGGCCGGATGAGGCCGTGAGCCTCGGCGCCAAGATTTTGACGGAGCATCTGATGCTGTTCGTCGGCTTGAACCGCGAGGCTCAGGAAGCGGAGATCATGGTCGAAAAAGAAGAGGACCAGAAAGAGAAAGTGATGGAAATGACCATCGAGGAATTGGACCTCTCCGTCCGGTCTTACAACTGCCTCAAGCGCGCGGGTATCAATACGGTCCAGGAGCTGACTCAGAAGACGGAAGAAGACATGATGAAGGTACGCAACCTGGGACGCAAGTCCCTGGAAGAAGTGCAGGAGAAACTGTCCGAACTGGGACTTTCTCTGCGCAAAGAGGACTGAAGTCGGGGGAGGGAAGGATCCATGGCATATGCGAAATTGGGGCGTGATTCGGCCGCCCGGAAAGCGCTGTTTCGTGATCTGGTGACGGACCTCATCATCAACGAACGGATTCAGACCACCGAGGCAAAGGCCAAGGAGGTTCGTTCCATCGCCGAAAAGATGATCACGTTGGCCAAGCGCGGCGACCTCCATGCCCGTCGGCAGGCGGCCGCTTTTGTGCGTAAGAACCGCTCTTACACCGAAAAGGACGGGGAGGAGACGGTACATCACCAGGTGGATGCGGTGAAGAAGCTGTTTGATGAGATCGCTCCCCGTTATGCCGAAAGACAGGGAGGTTACACCCGGATCATCAAAATTGGACCGCGCCGTGGCGACGGTGCGCCGATGGTGTACCTGGAATTGGTACAATAAGTGACCCGGGGAAAAGGGAGAGGGAGGGATCGCGCGCACGGTCCCGAAATCTGCCCTTTTTTCTTTTCCTGGACCGTGCCCGTTCCGTAATGGGTCTCCATCTTTGTCTGTGTTCGGGGAGGGAGGGCGGTGCGGCCGCTGATCGAGGTGGAGAAGGTCTGGTTCGATTACCGTCCGGAGGAGCGACCGCGGGCGAAATGGGTGCTCCGGGATGTGACCTGGAAGATCGCCCCGGGGGAGTATGTGGCCGTCATCGGTCCCAACGGATCCGGGAAATCCACCCTGGCCCGCCTGCTGAACGGCCTCCTGGTGCCGAAGGAGGGGCGGGTCCGGGTCAAGGGAATCCCCACGGACGCCCCGGGGAAGTTGTGGATGGTCAGGCAGGCCGTGGGCATGGTGTTTCAAAATCCGGACAACCAGCACGTCGCTCCTACGGTGCGGGAGGATGTCGCCTTCGGACTGGAAAACCTCGGTGTGCCCCGGGAGGAGATGCTGCGGCGCATTGACGAGGCTCTGGAGGCGGTGGACCTGCCCGGGATGGGGGAACGGCTCGTCCATCAGCTGTCCGGGGGACAAAAGCAGCGATTATCCATCGCCGGAGTGCTGGCGATGCGGCCGGATGCGATCGTGTTGGACGAGTCCACCTCCATGCTGGATCCTGCGGGGCGAAGACGGGTTCTTGAAGTGATGCAGCGGCTGAACGACGAAGGGATCGCGGTGATTCACATCACCCACTCGGCCGCCGAAGCGGCCCGGGCGCGGCGGGTGACCGTCATGGATCGGGGGCGCATCGTTCTGGATGGTCCGCCGGAACAAGTTTTCCAACGGGACGAGGAGATCCGGCGTCTCGGCTTGGAAGTCCCGGTCCTCGCCGAGCTGACCGCCCGCCTCCGGCGACGGGGATGGCCCCTTCCGGTGACGATGGAGGCCGAGCGATGGGTGGAGGAGATATGGAGATCGTTGTCGAGGAAATGAGCGTCTGTTACCGGCAGGGGACCTCCCTGGAGCGGCAGGCCCTCTCCGATCTCACGTTGAAAATTCCCGCCGGCACCTTCGCCGGGGTGGTGGGGGCGACGGGGTCGGGCAAATCCACCTTGATCCGGGTGCTCGGGGGACTGCTTCCGCCAACCCGGGGCAGGGTTCGCATCGGCGGCGAGCAGATCACCCCTGAACATCCGCCGCCTGCCTCACTGATGAGCCGGATCGGTGTGGTGTTCCAGTTCCCCGAGCACCAGCTGTTCGCCGAGACGGTGGCCGAGGATATCGCCTACGGTCCACGCAACCTCGGCCTTCCGGAAGAGGAAGTGATGAGGCGGGTCCGGAGGGCGATGGAGTGGGTGGGCCTTTCCCCGGAATTGGCCGAACGCTCCCCGTTTCACCTGAGCGGTGGAGAGATGCGGCGGGCGGCCGTCGCCGGGGTGCTCGCGATGGAACCGCAGCTTCTCCTGTTGGACGAGCCCACCGCCGGGCTGGACCCCGCCGGCCGGCGCGAGCTCATGGAGCGGATCCGTTTCCTTCACCGGGAGCGGGGGATGGGCGTTCTTCTCGTTTCCCACAACATGGATGAGGTGGCCCATTATGTGGACTACCTGTTGGTTCTGTCGGAGGGGCGTTGCGTCTTCTCCGGGACGCCGTCTCAGCTGTTCAGTCGGGGAGAGCTGCCCGGCGAGTGGGGGCTGGATCTGCCGGAGATGGTTCGGTTGATCCGGAGGCTCAACGAGCGGTTGGATCCCCCCCTCTCCCTGAATCGGTTTACCGCCGATGAATTGGTAGAGGAACTGGTCAGGTACCGACAACACCGCTTCCGCGGTCCGGAGTGATGGCAGGTTTGTCGGGGAAGGATGAGGGGCTGCGGGTTCCTTCGACCGTTCGTGGCAGGTGATGTTCCATGACCCGGATCGCACGGCCGGCCCTCGGCCAGTACATGCCGGGAGATTCCCCGCTCCACCGGTTGGATCCCCGGACCAAAATCCTTTTTATAACCGTTTATCTTCCCCTGGTCATGCTGGCCGACAGCGCGGCGGATCTGGCGCTGCTGGCGGCGGTGGCCCTGGGGAGCGCGCTCCTTTCCCGGATATCGCCCGGCGTGCTGTATGGGACGCTGAAGCCGCTCGTCTTTCTGATCGCCCTGACCGCCCTTTTCCACCTGGTGTTTACCCGGGAAGGGGAGGCGGTATGGCGTTGGGGGCCCCTGGCCCTCCATGACGAGGGGATCAAGCAGGCCTTTTGGACCGCTGTCCGCTTTTTGCTGATGGTTCTGACGGCGTCCCTTCTCCCCTTGACCACCACGCCCCTCGCCCTGACCGACGGGTTGGAACGGCTGCTCAGCCCCTTGAAGCGGCTGGGGGTTCCGGTGCACGCGCTGGCGATGATGATGTCCATCACCCTCCGCTTCATTCCGGCCATCTGGGAGGAAGCGGAGAAAATCACGTTGGCGCAGAAGGCTCGGGGCGGCGCGCTGGATCGGGGGGGCCTCCTTTTCCGGATCAAAAACGCCGCTTCCATCTTGATTCCCCTGTTTATCTCAACCATTCGCCGGGCGGAGGAACTGGCCCTGGCGATGGAGTCCCGCTGCTGGCGGGGCGGAAAGGAGCGCACCCGGTTGCGGGAGCTCCGTTTCACGGAGTTGGATGCGGCCCTGTCGGGGCTGTTGGCGGGGTTGTTGGTGGCGGTGTGGCTGTTGTGACCGCTGATACCGGTGCGGTTTTCCGGATGGTTCATGAAGAAAGGCAGGGGGTCGGGCGCGGAGGGACATATTCCGTCGGCTCCTCGCCGATACAGGGGGTGTGGAAGTGCCGAGGCTGAAAATGATCGTCGCCTACGACGGGACGGATTTTTTCGGTTTCCAGCGCCAGCCGGACCGACGGACAGTGCAGGGGGTGTTGGAAGAGGCGATCACCCGGATCGCCGGGCATCCGGTCCAGTTGGTCGGAGCGGGGCGAACCGATGCGGGCGTACACGCCCGGGGACAGGTGTGTCACTTTGACACCGCTCACCCGATGCCCCTGGACCGCTGGGCATCCGTATTGAATCGGATTCTCCCCCGGGACGTGGTCGTCCGCTCCGTTCAGGAGGCGGCACCGGACTTTCACGCCCGCAAGGATGCCCGCTGGAAAACCTACCGCTACCGGATCGATACCCGGCCGGTTCCCGACGTCTTCACCCGGCGCTTCCACCTCCATTTTCCCCTGCCCCTAGATGTGGAATCGATGCAGCGGGCGGCTTCGTTTTTGGAGGGTACCCATGATTTCACCTCCTTCTCTTCGGCGCGGTCCCCGGTGGAAAACCGCGTCCGCACGATCTACCGGTGTCGGGTGGAGCGGGACGGTTCTCTCGTGACGATGGAGATCGTCGGCAACGGCTTTTTATACAATATGGTTCGGATCATCGCCGGCACCTTGTTGGAGGTGGGGCGGGGGAAGCGGTCTTGGGAAGCGATTCCCGACATAATCCGGTCCAAAGATCGCGCCTCCGCGGGGAAAACCCTGCCTCCGGAAGGGCTGACGATGGTGGAAGTGGGTTACACCCCCTGGGAGGAAAGGGGGGCTCCAGGGAGGGGCCAAAATCCTTGATCGCCTTGACATCGCCCCCTTGATCGGATAAGATGAATTCTGGTATTTTTCCACGATAGCCCCGGTGGAAACATTTCGGCGCGAAAAAAATCGGTGCTTCGAAGATACACGTTGTCACTGTGAGATTGCCCTGGGAGGAAAGGGAGGGAAAACGATGCGGACCACTTACATGGCCAAACCCGGCGAAGTGGAGCGCAAATGGTATGTGGTCGATGCCAAGGGGAAAACCCTGGGTCGGTTGGCCTCCGAAGTGGCGGCGCTCCTGCGCGGTAAGCATAAACCCGAATATACTCCCCACGTGGACACGGGGGATTTTGTCATCGTCATCAACGCCAAGGACGTGCAGCTGTCCGGGAAGAAGATGTCCAAAAAGATCTACTATCGTCACTCCGGATGGCCGGGCGGGTTGAAAATGACCACCGCCGCCGAGATGCGCGACAAGCGGCCGGAACGGATGATTGAGCTGGCGGTGAAGGGGATGCTCCCCAGGACGAGTTTGGGACGCCGTCAGTTGCGGAAGCTGAAGGTGTATGCTG
>JAJYSD010000003.1 GCA_021793745.1 Bacillota bacterium | reverse complement strand
CCCGAACTGCCGAACAGGCGCATCTTTTCCTTGACCACTTCCTTGATCGCTTCCCGGGCGGGACCCAGGTATTTCCGGGGATCGACCAGATCCGGCTTTTCAGCCAACAGCTCCCGAACCCTCTGGTGAAGGCCACCTGGTTTTCCGTGTTCACATTGATTTTACCCACACCGAGGGAAATCGAGCGGCGGATCGATTCATCCGGAACGCCGGAACCCCCATGAAGAACGATCGGCGCTTCGATGTTTTTGCTCACTTTCTCGATGATATCAAAGCGGATCTTCGGCTCTCCCTTGTACATTCCGTGGGCCGTACCCACCGCGATGGCCAGAGCATCGACCCGGGTCTCCTCCCAAAAGCGGATCGCTTCATCCGGGTCCGCCAGGTGGGCATCCTCATCGGCCACTTCCAGATCATCCTCCACACCGCCGATGGTCCCCAGTTCCCCTTCCACGGAGACGCCGACGGCATGGGCCGCCTCCACCACTTTTTTCGTCAGGCGAAGGTTCTCCTCATAGGGGTAATGGGACCCGTCGAACATCACCGAAGAGAATCCCGCCCGGATGCACTTCATCACCATGTCAAAACTGCTCCCGTGGTCCAGATGGAGTGCGACGGGCAGCCCGGATTCCTCGGCGGCCGCGCGGGCCAGAGCGACCACATTGTCCAGCCCCATATACTTGATGGCGCCTTCGCTGGCCCCGAAAATGAGCGGGGAGCGCTCCTCCTTGGCCGCCTCGATAATGGCCTGGGTGAATTCCAAGTTATTCATATTGAACTGGCCGACTGCATATCCCTCTTGTTTGGCTCGGGGGAGAAAATAGGACATCGGTACGAGCGGCATCCGAAAAACCTCCCTGTTGATGTGTGTTCGGGCTCTTCCCATTGCATTATATCACTGGAGATGGGAAGGTCCAATGACGCACTCGTCATCCAGTTTTCCCCCGTCGAAGGCCCAGCAGTCGGCGGGCATCATCGGGCGTAGCGATGTCCCGGTCCATTTCCCGGGCGATGCGGACGATTCGGGCCACCAGCTCGGCGTTGGTGGCCAGCTCTCCCTTTCGATACCAGATGTTGTCCTCCAGCCCGACCCGCACGTGGCCGCCCAGGACGATGCCCAACACCGCCATGGGAAGCTGCGCCCGCCCGATACCGGCCACCGTCCACGTCGCCTGCTCCGGCAGCTGCCCCACCAGATGGAGCAGGTTATCCGCCGTAGCCGGGATACCTCCCGGCACACCCATGACAAAATCGAAATGGAGGTGACCCGTCACCAACCCCTTTTTCACCAGGCGGAGGGCATTTTGGATCATCCCCACATCGAAAATCTCAAATTCGGGCCGAACCCCGTGCTCCCGCATCACCTTCGCAAAATGTTCAATTTCCTGCGGCGGGTTGTAAAACACTCCGTCCCCGAAATTAACCGTACCCGTCGTCAGCGTGGCCATTTCCGGGCGCAGGGCGATGGGCTGTAGCCGCTCTTCGGCGGTCATACCGACGGCTCCTCCTGTGGATACTTGTATGATGATATCACACCGTTTGCGAATCTCTTCGATGGCCTGTCGGTACAGCTCCCGATCCTGACTGGGCTTTCCCTCGGCATCCCGGACATGGATGTGGGCGATCGCCGCTCCCGCTTCCCGGGCCTCCTCCGCCGCCTCACCGATCTCCTCCGGCGTGACGGGCAAATGGGGCGTATCCTGCCGGGTCACCTCCGCTCCAACCAGCGCCGCGGTGATGATCAGCTTGTCCATCTCAGTCCCCTCCACCCGAAGACCGTTGTCGATCCTTGGGCACGACACAGGTCCCGCTGGCCCGGACCACCGGGATCGGCTCCTCCAGCACGCGGGCGGCGGAGGGCACCTCCGGATCGATTCCCGACTCGATCACCTTGTAGGCGACGAACCGCATCCGGCGGGATGTATTGCCCACCTTCTCCAACCATCCGACCGCCTCGACAAAATCCCCGGCATAGACCGGGGCGCAAAACTCGACCGAGTCATAGGCGACAAAAAGCCCCTCGTCTCCATCGTGACGGATCAGCAGCTCGGTGGCCACATCCCCGAAGAGCTCCAAAATTCGAGCACCGTCCACCAGATTTCCCCCGTAATGGGCGTCCGACTGGCTGAGCCGAATCCGAATCTTCGCTTCCAACTGAGTCAATTCCGTTCCCTCCCCTGATTCCAACAAGCCGCGATTACGACGCCAACTGCTTGAGCACTTCGGAGCGCAACTCCACGATATCGAAGGGCTTGGTCAAATGGGCCAATGCCCCTAATTTCGTCGCTTCCTGGACCATATCCAATTCCCCATAGGCCGTCATCATGATCACCTTGGGCATCGGCGGGATGTCCTGAAGCCGACGGAGAAACTCGATCCCGTCCATTCCCGGCATCTTCATGTCCAACAGAATCAGATCCGGGCGGATCTTCTGTATCAGATCCAGCGCCACTTGCCCGTTTTCCGCCTGGTATACACAAAAATCGTCCTTTGAAAACACTTCCTTCAGCAGGACGCGAATTCCGTACTGGTCATCCACCACCAGGATTTTCTTGTTCTGCGAAGACATCTGCTTCCCTCCTTTGCCAGAGAAAGTCGGCCGGTCGACTTCTAAAAGCCGCCGACCGATCCCCTGGAAATCAGACGAAACGCACCCGTTGACACTCCTGTGGACGAGAAAAAGCAACCGTACAAGCATCCCTATCTGTATATTTCGAGTTTCGCCAACGTTTTCCTGCATGGGAGAAACCCGAAGGCCGGCAGGGACAAAAAACCCCCGCGCCTTCGCGCGGGGGGAGACGGTTTATCCGTGTCCGTTTATTGAAATCCACAATCCGAAGCCCTCCGCCGCCTTCGAGGGGGCAACAAACCCTCCCCCTGCAAAGGCAGCCGCACTCCATCCAAACCGCTACGCCTTGATCGGATTGTCGGCATCCCGGATCAATTCCGAAGCCTGCTTTAGGGCGGCGGCGACAAAATCGCGGAAGAGCGGATGCGGACGGTTCGGCCGGGAACGGAATTCCGGATGGAACTGGGTGGCTACGAACCAGGGGTGATCCTCCCGTTCGACGATCTCCATCAGGCGGCCGTCCGGCGACGTGCCGGAGAAGCGGTAGCCCACCCGTTCCAATTGTTCACGATATTCATTGTTGAATTCGTACCGGTGGCGGTGCCGCTCGTAGACCAGGCCGTTGCCGTAGGCCCGCTGGGCCCGGCTTCCCGGAAGCAGTTTGCAGGGAAACAGACCGAGGCGCATCGTGCCTCCCAGGTCTTCGATGTCCTTCTGTTCCGGCAGCAGATCGATGATGGGATGGGGGGTCTCCGCATCAAACTCCGTGCTGTGGGCTCCCTCCAATCCCAGCAGGTTCCGCGCCCCCTCGACGCAGGTCATCTGCATGCCGAGACAGATCCCGAAGAAGGGGATGCGCCGTTCCCGGGCATAGCGGATCGCCGCGATTTTCCCCTCGATGCCCCGATCGCCAAATCCGCCGGGGACGAGAATCCCGTCCACGTCACGAAGCCATTCGTCCGCATTTTCATCGGTCACATCCTCCGAATTGACCCAGTGGATCTGCACGTCGGTGTCATTGGCGAAGCCGGCGTGCTTCAGGGATTCCACCACACTCATATAGGCGTCGGGAAGCGAAACGTATTTTCCGACGATCGCGACGGTGGTTTTCCGGGACAGGCTCTTCACCTTGTTCACCAGGGCCTGCCACTCGCTCATATCCGCCTCGCCATTGCCCAGGTTCAAGTGATTCACCACAATCCGGTCCAGCCCTTCCCGCTGCAGCAGGAGGGGGACCTCATACAGCGTTTCCACATCCCTCAGCTCGATGACCGCTTCCGGATCGATATCGCAGAACAAGGCGACCTTCCGCTTCAGATCCTCCGATAGGGGATGCTCCGTCCGGCAGACGATCACGTTGGGCTGGATGCCGATGCCGCGCAGCTCCTTGACGCTGTGCTGGGTCGGTTTGGTCTTCAGCTCCCCGCTGGCGGATAGTTTCGGGATCAGCGTGCAGTGGATGTACAGGACGTGATCCCGGCCCACGTCGTTTTTGATCTGACGGATCGCCTCCAGAAAAGGAAGACTTTCGATGTCCCCGACGGTTCCCCCGATCTCGGTGATCACCACATCGGGATGGGTCTCCCGGGCCGCCCGGAACACCCGGTTCTTGATCTCATTGGTGATATGGGGGATCACCTGGACCGTCGCCCCCAGGTAATCGCCGCGCCGTTCCTTGTTGATCACCGCCGAATAGATCTTGCCGGTGGTCACATTGCTGTTCTTGGACAAATTGATGTCGATGAACCGCTCGTAGTGACCCAGATCCAAATCGGTTTCCGCCCCGTCATCCGTCACGAAAACCTCTCCGTGCTGATAGGGGCTCATGGTTCCCGGGTCCACATTGATATAGGGATCGAATTTCTGGATGGTCACCTTCAGATTGCGGTTTTTCAGCAGCCGTCCCAAGGATGCGGCAGTAATTCCTTTTCCCAGAGAGGAAACAACCCCTCCGGTCACGAAGATAAACTTGGTCATGATGGCCCCCCCTACAAACAGGATTCCCCAAATGATGGCAAAATGAAAAGAGCCCCTTCGCGAAAAAGGGGCTCTCCATATTTCAACCCAGGTTTTCCGAAACAATTTTCAGCCCAAATTTTAGTTTACATCGATGAACAGGGCATTGTCAAGATATGGGGTGGCAAGCATTCGCCGTCAAATATTGTCTTCATCGTCCATGTCGGTATCCATCATGGAATTCTCATCATCGGGGTATCCGTCTTCTCCGTCAAAGCCGTCCTCGAAGGCCCCTTCCCCATATCCGTCCGGGTCCAGACCCTCTTCTTCATCCTCATACAATTCTTCGTCCAGTTCCTCTTCATCCAGATCATCTTTAATATTTCCGGCAACGGCCGAATCGGTGGTCTGCTCGGTGGGGTACCAGTGTTTCAATCCCCACAGGCTCCTGCCGACACAGACAAAACGGCCGTCAATATTAATCTCCGTAAACAGCTGGGCAATATAACGCATGGTTTCTTCTTCCGAGAAACCCTTTAACCGGGCAACCTCCTGGAGGAGATCCCGGTAGAGCATCGGCTCTCCCTTGCTCTGCAGGATTTTGTGGACCAGATCCACCATGGGAATTTCCCGCAACTCTTCATCGCTCAATTGGACAGCCAAATTTTCGCTCATGCCGGACACATCCCCTTCCTGCCATGACCCGGTTCACCCTGGATCATCAACGGTTCACGTAGGTCTATTTTATCCAAAAAAGGTGGGAAGTCAACCTATGGAATCTGAATTGCACAAACAAAAGGGGAGGAACCCCGCACCCACAGCATCTCCAGAAAATCGGGCTGCAACAGGGTTCCTCCCCGGGTCCCGGGAAGGGAGTGGGGCGGCCATTGTCTCACATGTTTCGCCGGTACTGGCCGCCCACTTCGTAGAGGGCGGAGGTGATTTGCCCCAGACTGGCCACTTTGACCGTCTCCATCAGTTCCGCGAACAGGTTGCCGCCTTCCCGGGCCACCTGCTTCAGCCGGTCGAGGGCCGCCGGCGCCTTGTCCCGGTTGCGCTCCTGAAACGCCCGCAGGTTTCGGATCTGCGCATCCTTCTCCTCCTTGGACGCCCGGGTGAGGGGCAGATCCACATCCTCCGGCGGATTGGGATTGAGGAACGTGTTGACGCCGATGATCGGCAGCTCCCCGGAATGCTTCTTCGTCTCGTAGAGGAGCGACTCCTCCTGGATCTTGCTCCGCTGATACATGGTTTCCATCGCCCCGAGCACGCCTCCGCGGTCGCTGATCCGCTCGAACTCCCGGAGCACGGCCTCCTCCACCAGATCGGTCAATTCCTCGATGATGAAGGATCCCTGCAGCGGGTTTTCGTTCTTGGCCAGTCCCAGCTCCTTGGTGATGATCATCTGGATGGCCATCGCCCGGCGGACCGACTCTTCGGTGGGGGTGGTGATCGCCTCGTCATAGGCATTGGTGTGCAGAGAGTTGCACTGATCGTAGATGGCCATCAGCGCTTGCAGGGTGGTCCGGATGTCGTTGAAATCCACCTCCTGGGCGTGCAGGGAGCGTCCCGAGGTCTGGATGTGATACTTCAGCTTCTGGCTCCGTTCGTTCGCCCCGTAGAGCCGTTTCATCACAATCGCCCAGATCCGGCGGGCCACCCGGCCGATCACCGCATACTCGGCATCCATCCCGTTGCTGAAGAAGAAGGAAAGGTTAGGCGCGAAATCGTCCACCTTCATCCCGCGGCTCCGGTAGTACTCCACGTAGGTGAAGGCATTGGCCAGGGTGAAGGCCAACTGGGTGATCGGGTTGGCGCCGGCTTCGGCGATGTGGTATCCGGAAATGCTGACGGAATAGTAGTTCCGGATGCCGTGCTCGATGAAGTATTCCTGGATGTCTCCCATCATCTTCAGCGCGAACTCCGTGGAGAAGATACAGGTGTTCTGCCCCTGATCCTCCTTCAGGATGTCCGCCTGAACCGTGCCGCGTACCGAGCGCAGGGTGCGGTCCTTGATCTCCGCGTATTCCGCCTCCGACGGTTCCCGGCCCTGTTCCTCCCGGAATCTGTCCACCTGCTGCTCGATGGCGGTGTTGAAGTACATCGCCAGGATGATGGGGGCGGGTCCGTTGATGGTCATGGAGACGCTGGTGTTCGGAGCGCACAGATCAAAGCCGTCAAACAGCTTTTTCATGTCGTCCAGCGTGCAGATGCTGACCCCGGATTCCCCCACCTTTCCGTAAATGTCGGGCCGCTCATCGGGGTCCTCCCCGTAGAGGGTCACCGAATCGAAGGCGGTGGACAGGCGCTTCGCCGGATCGTTTTTGGACAGGTAGTGGAAGCGCCGGTTGGTCCGTTCCGGGGTTCCTTCCCCGGCGAATTGCCGCTTGGGATCCTCGTCCGCCCGCTTCAGGGGGTACACTCCGGCGGTGTAGGGGAATCGGCCGGGTACGTTTTCCAGAAGGGACCAATGCAGGATATCGCCCCAATCTTCAAAGCGGGGAAGGGCCACCTTGGGAATCCGGCTTCCCGCCAAGGTCTCGGTGAACAGCGGCGTGCGGATTTCCCGCCCCCGCACCCGGTAGACGTACTCGTCCTGCGAATAGCGCTCCTTCAGCCTGGGCCACTCTTCCAGGATCTTTTGATTTTCAGGGTGAAGCTCCGCCTCGCTCCGCTGGATCTCCCGATCCAGCGACTCCAGCGCTTCCTTGGGAGCGGAATCCCCCAGGGCTTCCCGGGCACCCTTCAGCTGATAGAGGCGCCGGGCCACCCGGGCCTGCTCCTCCGCCTCCCGGCGGTATTCCCGGACCGTCTGGGCGATTTCCCGCAAGTAGTGGGAGCGCTCCGGCGGAATGATGTGATGGATGGTTCCCGGCGAACGGGTCTCCTCCGGCATGGAGGATTCCCATCCGAGCCCCAGCTTTTCATTCACCTTGTCGATCAGCGCCCGGTACAGCCGATTCACCCCGGGATCGTGGAAGCGGTTGGCCATCGTCCCGTAGATCGGTAGCTGCTCGTCGGGAACATCGAAGAACTGGTGGTTCCGCTTGTACTGTTTGCGCACATCCCGGAGCGCATCCTCGGAACCCTTCCGATCAAATTTGTTGATCGCCACCAGGTCGGCAAAATCCAACATCTCGATCTTCTCCAGCTGGGTGGGGGCTCCGAATTCGGCGGTCATCACGTAGAGGGAAAGGTCGCTCACCTCCACCACCGCAGCATCCCCCTGGCCGATGCCGCTGGTTTCCACGATGATGAAATCGTAACCGGCCCGCTTCACGATCGAAATGGCTTCCCGAATCCCCGCACTCAGCTCCGAGCGGTTCCGGCGGGTGGCCAGACTGCGCATGTAGACCCGCGGGTGGTGGACGGCATTCATCCGGATGCGGTCTCCCAGGAGCGCGCCGCCGGTCCGCTGCTTGGAGGGATCCACCGACAGGACGGCCACTTTTTTCTCCGTGAAATCCTCCAGGAACCGCCGGACCAACTCATCGGTCAGGGAGCTCTTCCCCGCTCCCCCGGTACCGGTGATTCCGAGCACCGGCACCCCTTCCTTTTCCGGGTATCGCTCCGCCAGAGCTCCCAGGACATCGACGCTTTCCGAAAGCTCTCCGTTCGCCGACCGCTCCGCCAAGGTGATCAGCCGGGCGATGGCGCGCCGGTCTCCTACGCCGAAGCGGTCCGCTTCCCAGCTGATCTCACTGATGGTGGGGAAATCGGCCTCCCGCAGCATCCGGTTGATCATGCCCTGAAGCCCCATCTTCCGCCCGTCCTCCGGCGAGAAGATCTTGGCCACCCCGTATTCCTCCAGCTCCCGGATTTCCCGGGGAACGATGACACCGCCCCCTCCGCCGAAGACCTTGATGTGGCCGGCCCCCCGCTCCTTCAGCAGGTCGATCATATATTTGAAAAACTCCATGTGCCCCCCCTGGTAGGAGGAGACGGCGATTCCCTGGACATCTTCCTGGATGGCCGCTTCCACGATTTCGTCGACGGAACGGTTGTGACCCAGGTGAATCACCTCGGCGCCCGATGCCTGAAGCAGGCGCCGAAACAGGTTGATCGATGCGTCGTGCCCGTCGAACAGGCTGGCGGCGGTGACGAAGCGCACCGTGTGCTTCGTTCGATAAATGTCCGTCTCCATACTCCTTCGCCCCCTTTATCCAATCTCAGCCCTTGCATCGCTTTCCAGTCCGTCGGAGGAGGTGGTACGGGACCGGTCACTCCCCGGTATCCCCGCACCGCCCGTCGGACAAATCGCGCAGCAGAAGCGCCGTCTGCAGGCGCGTGTACTCCTCCAAACTGTAGTGTCGGGCCAAAACCCAGCGGCGGAACGTCCACATCTGGCCCATCACCATGATGTTGTGGGCCATCAATTTGACCGAGGAGGGAGACAGGGAGAGGGTGCCATCCCGGATTCCCTTCTCCAGGATCCGCTCAAAGTGTCCGGTAATTTCCTCTTCCTTCTGCAACACGTATTTCATCGTTGTCTTCGGAAGGGATTTGGTCTCCTGGTAAATCAAAAGGACGTAGTCGGACATCTCCTCCATGACCCGGAACAGCTGGGCGATCGCCTCTTTCAGGCTCTCCCGGCCGGAATCCTCTTCGCGGATGGCCTCAGTAAGCCGCCTCTCCAGCTCGGAATGGATATAGTCGCAGACCAGGTAAAGGACGTCCTCTTTGCTCTGGATATATTCGTACATCGTGCCGATGCTGAGACCGCAGGCCCGGGCGATCTCCCGGGTGGTCGTCTTGTGAAACCCCTTGCGGACAAACAGATCGACGGCCCCCTGGACGATCTGCCGCCGCCGCTGTTCCACCAGCCGCTGGTTCTTGATCAGGGACGGAATCGGTCGGGTTCGATCTTTCACGGTGATTCCCCCCCTTCCCCGGCCAACAGGGAGGCGAGCCACTTGCGCACCAACCGGTGGGGCACCTCTTCCCGCCGGTGGAGCCGGTCCAGATCCCGCTGAAAGGCGGGGTCAGCCAATAAGCCCTCCAACCGCCTCCGGATCCGATGCTCCATCCGCTCCCGCAGCTCCCGGCGCAGATGGCGCAGGCGGCGGGCCGCTCCCTCCCCGCTTTCCTGCAGGTGGGCCTGGTGCCGCTGCAGCTCCTGCCACAGCTCGGCGATGCCCCGGCGTTCGGTGGCGACGGCGGGAATCACCGGCGGCCGCCAGGCCGGCTTCCCGGCCAGATCCAGCATCTCCTCCAGATCGGCGATCAGTTTTCGGGCCCCGTCCCGGTCGGCTTTGTTCACCAGGAACAGATCGGCGATCTCCATGATTCCCGCCTTCCACACCTGTACGATATCTCCTGCCCCGGGCGTCAGCACCAGGACAACGGTATCCGCCAGCTCCATGATCGTCAGTTCCGTCTGGCCGACACCCACCGTCTCCACCAGGATGATGTCGTAACCGGCGGCGTCCAGCACCCGCACCGCATCCTGGGTGGCCGCCGCCAACCCGCCCAATTGGCCGCGGCTTCCCATGCTGCGGATAAAGACGCCCTCATCCAGGGCGTGCTCGGTCATCCGCACCCGGTCTCCCAACAAAGCCCCGCCGGAAAAGGGGCTGGTGGGGTCGACGGCGATCACGCCCACCGCCAAACCCTCGCCGCGCAAATGGGCGATGAGTCGGTTCAGCAGCGTGCTTTTTCCGGCCCCCGGTGGCCCGGTGATTCCCACGATATAGGCGTTTCCCGTATGCGGATACAGGGCCTCCATCAGCGATTCCGCTTCGCCGGAGGCCTCCTCGATCAGGGTGATGGCGCGGGCGATGCTCCGCCGGTCCCCCTGCCGGACCCCCTTGATCAGTTCCAAGGCGACACCTCCTCAGTCCTTCAGCAGGTGGCGGGCGATCACCAGTCGCTGGATCTCATTGGTTCCCTCGTAGATCTGGGTAATCTTGGCGTCCCGCATCATCCGCTCCACCGGATATTCCCGGGTATAGCCGTATCCACCGAAGATTTGCACCGCCTCGACGGTGGCATCCATGGCGGTATCCCCGGCAAACAGCTTCGCCATGGCGGAAGCTTTCCCGTAGGGGAGCCCCTGGCCCTCCAGCCACGCCGCCTGGTAGGTGAGCAGCCGGGCCGCTTCAATCCGGGTCGCCATATCGGCCAATTTGAATTGGATCGCCTGTTGCGCGGCAATCGGCTTGCCGAATTGCTCCCGCTCCTTGGCATAGGCGAGGGCGGCGTCGAGGGCTCCCTGGGCGATTCCCACCGCCTGGGCGGCGATGCCGTTCCGCCCTCCGTCCAGGGTCATCATGGCGATTTTGAAGCCCTCTCCCTCGTCTCCCAACCGGTTTTCGGCGGGGATCCGGCAATTGTCAAACAGGATTTCCAGGGTGGGAGACGACCGGATCCCCAGCTTCTGCTCCTTCTTGCCGAAGGAGAACCCGGGCGTTCCCTTCTCCACGATGAAGGCGGTGATGCCGCGGTGCTTTTTCTCCGGATCGGTGACGGCGAATACGACATAGATTTCCGCTTCCCCGCCGTTGGTGATGAAGATTTTGCTTCCGTTCAGCACGTAGGAATCCCCGTCCCGAACGGCGGTGGTCCGCATCCCGGCCGCATCGGAGCCGGAACCCGGCTCCGTCAAGCCGTAGGCCCCCAGCTTTTTCCCCTCGGCCAGGGGTCGCAGAAAGCGCTCCTTCTGCTCCGGGGTTCCGAACTTGTGGATCGGCCAACTGGCGAGGGAGATGTGGGCGGAGAGGGTGACGCCCACCGAAGCGTCCACCCGGGACAATTCCTCCACCGCGATCACATAGCTCAGGAAATCGGCGCCAACGCCCCCCTCCTCCTCCGGCCAGGGAATCCCCGTCAGCCCCAGCTCCGCCATCTTATCGAAGAGGGCCCGGTCGAACTCTTCCTTCTCGTCCCGCTCCGCGGCGGTGGGTGCCACTTCCTTCTCCGCGAACTCCCGGACCATTTTCCGCATCATCTCGTGCTCTTCGCTCAATCGAAACTCCATCGACGATCGCCCCCAT
The DNA here is from genome assembly GCA_021793745.1 of Bacillota bacterium. Classification (GTDB taxonomy): domain Bacteria; phylum Bacillota; class Bacilli; order Thermoactinomycetales; family DSM-44946; genus Planifilum. The sequence goes on along the minus strand of JAJYSD010000003.1, from coordinate 1,567 downwards.
CACGTTTTTTCGCGAAGGACCCCTGGTCCGAAAGGAGCCGCCGGCCCCGGTTTTCCGACTCCTCCGGCCGAGGATCGTCGTCATCCTCCCCCGACCTTAAGGCCGGGGGACGGTTTTCCGTTCGTCATCGGTTTCTCTCCGCTCCCGGACACCGGTATCCACCAGTGTCGCCTTCTCTTTCTTTCCACCACGCCTCAGCAGCTCTCCGGCGATGACGAGCCGCTGGATCTCGTTGGTTCCCTCGTAGATTTGGGTGATCTTGGCGTCCCGGAAGAGCCGTTCCACCGGATACTCCCGGGTATAACCGTATCCGCCGAAGATTTGAACCGCCTCGACGGCGGCATCCATGGCCGTATCCGAAGCAAACATCTTGGCCATCGCCGCCTCTTTCTTGCAGGGCTGTCCCTGCTGCCGGAGCCAGGCGGCCCGGTAGACCAGGAGGCGGGCCGCCTCCACCCGCGTCGCCATATCCGCCAGCTTAAACTGGATGGCCTGCTGGGCGGCGATCGGTTTGCCGAACTGCTCCCGCTCCTTGGCATAGGCCGTAGCCTGTTCCAGCGCCGCCGTCGCGATGCCGAGGGCCTGGGCCCCGATGCCGATCCGACCGCCGGCCAGGTTGGACAGGGCGATTTCATAGCCCTGGCCTTCCTCCCCGAGGCGGTTTTCGGCGGGGACCTCCGCCCGTTCAAAGATCAGCTCGCAGGTATTGGACCCGCCGAGCCCCATCTTCTTCTCCTTCTTCCCGACGGTAAAGCCCGGCGTATCCTTCTCCACGATAAAGGCGGTGAGCCCCTTGGCCCCCTTTTCCGGATCGGTGACGGCGAAGGTGATATATACGTCCGCCGCTTTTGCATTGGTGATGAAAATTTTGCTACCGTCCAAAATGTACTTGTCTCCGACCCTTGTGGCCCGGGTCCGGATCGCCGCCGCGTTGGAGCCGGCGTGGGGTTCGGTCAAGGCGAAGGCGCCCAGGTATTCCCCCCGGGCCAGGCGGGTGACGTACTTCTTCTTCTGCTCTTCGGTTCCGTAGCGCAGGATGGGAAACGTCCCCACCGAGGTGTGGACGGCGACGATCACCCCCACCGTGGCGCTGACGCGGGAGATCTCCTCCAGCGCCAGGATGTAGGAGATGAAATCGGCCCCCGCTCCGCCCCACTCTTCCGGAATGGGAATGCCCATCAATCCGAGCTGGGCCATCTCATCGATGACCACCCGGGGAAACCGGTCCTCCTCATCCATCTCCTTGACGGCCGGGGCGATCCGTTCCCGGGCGAAATCCCGGACCATCCGGCGCATCATTTCCTGCTCATGGGTAAAGGTGAACTCCATGGAACATCCTCCTCATCCCGCCCGCCGCCCTGGCAGGCTCCTCAAGCGGCAAGCGATGGGTCACGAATCGTACATGTAAAACCCGCGTCCCGTCTTGCGGCCCAACCAGCCCGCCTTCACATACTTGCGGAGCAGGGGACAGGGCCGGTATTTGGGGTCGCCGAACCCTTCGTAGAGGGTTTCCATGATATAGAGGCAGGTGTCCAGCCCGATAAAATCGGCCAGGGTGAGGGGGCCC
>JAJYSD010000430.1 GCA_021793745.1 Bacillota bacterium | reverse complement strand
CTTACGCTTCCCGTTGCATCGAAAATGAAATTTTGATGTATCTTCGGCGAAACAACAAGGTGCGTTCGGAAGTTTCCTTTGACGAACCCCTGAATATCGACTGGGATGGCAATGAACTGCTCCTTTCCGATGTTTTGGGAACGGATGACGATATCATCTATCGCAACATCGAGGAGGAAGTGGACCGAACCATCCTCCGGGATGCCCTCAACAAATTGTCGGATCGGGAGCGGGAGATCATGGAGCTTCGCTTTGGACTGAACGGGGAAGGGGAGAAGACCCAGAAGGATGTAGCCGATCTCTTGGGAATTTCCCAATCGTACATTTCCCGCTTGGAAAAGCGAATTATCAAACGGCTCCGGAAGGAGTTTAACAAGATGGTATAAAGACCGGATCCCGGTTGGGGCCAATTATAAATTTCCCTCCTCAGGAGATACTGTCAGTAACGCTTCCCTGAGGAGGGTTATCCATGGCGCGAAACAAAGTTGAAATCAGCGGAGTAGACACATCCAAACTGCCGGTACTTACGAATGAACAAATGCGGGAACTGTTTCGAGCGCTCCAAGCCGGCGATCGATCGGCCAGGGAAAAATTAGTAAACGGAAACCTGCGATTGGTTTTGAGTGTGATTCAGCGCTTCAACAACCGGGGCGAAAACGCCAATGACCTGTTTCAGGTAGGTTGTATCGGATTGATGAAGGCGATTGACAACTTTGATCTGGGACAGAACGTCAAGTTCTCCACCTACGCCGTTCCGATGATCATCGGCGAAATTCGCCGTTACCTCCGCGACAATAACCCGATCCGGGTGTCCCGCTCCTTGCGGGATATCGCCTACAAAGCCCTGCAGGTGCGGGATTCCCTTACGAATCGGTTCTCCCGTGAACCGACCGTCATGGAGATTGCGGAAGCGATGGGGGTCTCCAAGGAAGAGGTGGTGTTTGCCCTGGATGCCATCCAGGATCCCGTCTCCCTGTTTGAACCGATCTACCAGGATGGGGGGGATCCGATCTATGTGATGGATCAGTTGAGCGATGACCGGCAGAAAGATTTGTATTGGGTGGAGAAGATTTCCCTTCGGGAAGCGATGAATAAATTGAACGACCGGGAAAAAATGATTTTATCCATGCGATTTTTCGAGGGAAAAACCCAGATGGAAGTGGCGGAAGAGATCGGTATCTCCCAGGCCCAGGTCTCCCGCTTGGAAAAGGCAGCCATTCAGCAAATGCAAAAGTACATATGACGGGCGGGCCGGGGGTTGCCGTACATTTTTCCTACCGGGCTCATATATATGAATTAAACGCCGCAAAAGCAAGGTGAGCCCGATGATCAAGATTTCCGAATTACAATCCAAAGATGTGGTCAGCATTACGGATGGTCGAAAACTGGGGCAGATTCACGATTTGGAGCTGGATCTCAGGGAAGGTCAGATTACTGCGGTGGTGGTCCCCGGAGAGTCCCGGTTTTTTGGGTGGATGTCCGGGGGAAAAGAATGGGTGATTCCCTGGAAACAGATTGTCAAAATCGGGGCGGATGTCATCCTGGTCCGGCTGGACGGGCGGGCTCCCGAGGAGGAAGTGACGCCGAAGCCTCTATTGAACCACCCGTCCGACAATTATCGACCTACTTAACCCTTGTCTCCTCTCCGATATGTGGTAAGATAGGATAAAGGAGGGGAGGACGTGGAACCTTTTCGGTACCGTGAAGATGCGGAGGTTCCCTATTTTTCTTTGGACCCCTGGGAAAAAGCATTTCCCAACCTGGTTGCGGGGATGAGCGCCCGCCGAGCATCTTCGGATTTGTTCCTCCACAACTACGCGCTACATGTCGGAGACGATCCGGAACGAGTGCGGATGAACCGACAGAAGCTGGTTGAGCGGTTGGGCATGTCCTTTTCTTCGTGGACCTGTGGCGAACAGGTGCACGGCGCGGACATTGCAGAAGTCACTCCCGATGAGCGGGGGAGGGGACGCGATTCGCTGGAAACCGCCCTGCCTTCTGTGGACGGTTTGCTCACGGACGTGGAAGACATTCTGCTCACCTCCTTTTATGCCGATTGTGTCCCTCTCCTGTTTTATTGTCCAGATTCGGGGATCATCGGGATGGCCCATGCCGGATGGAGGGGCACCGTCGGAAGTATCGGTCCGCAGATGGTGGAAAGGATGGTCCGGCGCGGGGCCCGGCGCGAGAACATCCTCGCGGCGATCGCACCATCCATCGGCGGATGTTGTTATGAAGTGGACGAGCATGTGGTGGACCCCTTGCGCCGAACCCTTTCCGATTTGAACGGCGTAATCCGTCCATCCCCAGCAGGCAAATGGATGTTGGACCTGAAGTCTGCCAACCGAAAACTGTTGCTCAAGGCCGGAATCCGGGAAGAGAATATCCTGGCTACCGGCTGGTGTACTTCATGCCATAGGGAGTATTTTTATTCCCATCGCCGGGATCAGGGGCGAACCGGTCGCATGGTGGCGTGGATCGGTATACGGAAAGGAAGATAGGCGTCAGAT
>JAJYSD010000429.1 GCA_021793745.1 Bacillota bacterium | reverse complement strand
AAGCGCCGGGCCGGAAAGGAATCCTCCTCAAAATACCGGTAAAAGAGGAATAGACCGGAGAGCATGAAAAAGACGGGAACGCAGAACCGCCCCAACTGGTTCATCGCAAAAAACACCCCGCCATCCGTCAGCGGTTGGGTGTTTCGCAGGCTGAAGGCGGTCACATGAATCAAAATCACCCCTAGCATGGCGACGCCCTTGATGAAGTCCCCCTCTGCGATTTTTCCCCGCATCGGTAACCTCTCCCCCAACGGAAAAAGGGGCATCCAGCCCCGAAATCATCCCCTTTACCATGGGGAACGAAAATCAATTTTGTATCGTTTCAAAAAGATCCGTGAAAAACCAGAAATGCGGCCCTCCTCCAACCGGGTCAACGCGCCGCCGAATTCCCTCGAATCCGGTTCAATTCCTCCTCCATTTTTCCCGTCAACATCAGCCAAAACATGCGAAAGTCCGCCCGAAGCGACCAGAGGGGATGGCCGAAGGTGGCCGGCTTGTTCCCTTCGATAAAAAAGTGGCTGAACCAGGCCAAACCGTAACCGAGGACCGGAGCCGCCAAGAGAAACCAACCATTCTTCAAAACGATCGACAATACCAGGCAAAGGAGCACGCAAGCCGTTCCGATAAAATGCCAGATACGCGTCGACGGTTTGCTGTGCTGGGACAGATAAAAGGGCCAAAAATCGTCGTAGGTGCGGAAATCCATCGAATCTCCCCCCAGGTAAAATTTGCTCCTCCTGTTACTAGCATTATGTGATTTTGATCAAAAATTCAACCTTTTCCCTAAATTCAAGGCAAACGTCGTAATGACTGTTGACATCTTTGTCCATGGTATTATTCCGGATGGATGAAGGATTTTCTTCACAAAGTGAAGAAATGGATTGTTGGAAGTCCCCTTGTTGGATACCCCTGAATCCCCTGTGCGGAATCCGGCCGATTCCGCCCTTTACCAAATACTTTCCGCCTTGCGGAGCGGGAAACCCCCTCGAAAAATTCCCGAATCGAAAATGCGAACCCTACAGGAAAGGAGTATCACATTGACGGAAGGAAACTTCCTCATCCTGTTCGGTGTACCCTTGGCAATCATCGGATTGGCTATCATCTCTTATTTCCTCGTCGGGAAGGAAGATCCGGACGACCATTCCTTCGATGAACAGGATCTATCGTAATTCCTCTCCCGACAGATCGGGCTTTTGATTCAAAGGACGGGACCGTTTTCCGCCCGCCTGCCGGCCCTAGAGGGCATTCGGGGGCATGAAAACGGTCCCGTTTTTGTTTGGCGGGCAAACCGCCCCGGGCTTGGGAAGCGGTTTTCGCCTCTGCCAACCACTAAAAGATTCCCCCGGCGGAAAACCGATCTCCCGGCGATTTGCTCAACCCTATACCGCTTCGACCACCATGGCGATCCCTTGACCGCCGCCGATGCAGAGGGAAGCCAAGCCGTATTTTTTGTTTCGCCGTTTCAACTCGTGCAGAAGGGTGAGCAAGATGCGGGCACCGCTGGCCCCGACGGGATGGCCGAGGGCGATGGCCCCGCCGTTGACGTTGAGGATCTCCCGGTTCAGATCCAGCTCCTTCTCCACCGCCAACACCTGGGCGGCAAAAGCTTCGTTCACCTCCACCAGGTCGATCCGGTCCAGGGATAGGTCCGAACGCTTCAGCGCCAACCGGGACGCCGGAGCCGGACCGATCCCCATGATCGTCGGGTCGACGCCGGCCACGCCCCAGCCGACTACCCGTCCCATCGGCTTCAGCCCGTACCGGCCGACGGCCCGGTCCGATGCGATCACCAGGCAGGCCGCCCCGTCGTTGATTCCGCTGGCATTCCCCGCCGTCACGGTCCCGTCGGGCTTAAAGGCCGGCTTTAATCCCGCCAGCTTCTCCAGGGTGGTTTCGGGCCGAAGGTGTTCATCGGCATCGATTTGGACCGACCCCTTTTTTCCCTTTTTCACCACCGGCACGATCTCCTCCGCCAGCTTGCCGCTCTCCGCCGCCTCCGCCGCTCGCCGCTGACTGGTCAAGGCGAACCGGTCCTGATCCTCCCGGGTGATTCCGTATTTTTCAGCGAGGTTTTCCGCGGTGATGCCCATACCGAGGCCGCAGTACCGGTCCGTTAGGGTTTCGGTCAGCGTATCCGCCAGCACACCGTCCCCCATCCGCATTCCCCACCGGGCGCCCCGCACCGCATAGGGGGCCTGACTCATATTTTCCGCGCCGCCGACCAGCCCGATCTCCGATTCGCCGAGCAGGATCGACTGGACGCCGGATACCACCGCCTGCAATCCCGATCCGCACAGCCGGTTGACCGTCAAGGCGGGGGTCTCGATGGGAATCCCCGCCCGAAGCGCCACATGACGGGCCAGATAGGGCGCCCCCTGATGACTTTGGATGACGTTGCCCATCACCACATTGTCCACCCGCTCCGGTTCCACCCCGGCCTTTTCCAGCGCTCCTTTGGCCGCGGTTACCCCCAGCTCCTCGGCGCTCACGTCCACAAAGCTGCCCCCGAAGGAGC
>JAJYSD010000428.1 GCA_021793745.1 Bacillota bacterium | reverse complement strand
CCGGGCCGGGCGATGCCCAGGATGGCGTTGGCGTTGGCCCCATCATAGTAGAGGAGGCCCCCGGCCTGGTGGACGATATCGGCGATCTCCTGGATCTCCTCCTCAAACAGCCCCAGGGTGTTGGGGTTGGTCAGCATGAGGGCCGCCGTATCCTCGCCGACCGCTTTCCGCAGCGCCTCCACATCGACCAATCCCTTTTCATCGGAGGGGACGGTGACGGCTGTGAAACCGGCGACGGTGGCGCTGGCGGGGTTGGTTCCGTGGGCCGAATCCGGAACGATCACTTTGTCCCGCCCGGTATCTCCGCGGCTTTCGTGGTAGGCCCGGATCATCATCAGGCCGGTCCACTCCCCCTGGGCACCGGCGGCGGGTTGCAGCGTGACCCGGTCCATTCCGGTGATCTCCGCCAAATATTGCTGCAGTTCGTACATCATTTGCAGGGCGCCCTGAACCGTCTCCTCCGGCTGGTAAGGATGGATCCGCGCAAAACCGGGAAGCCGGGCCACGTCCTCGTGCACTTTGGGGTTATACTTCATGGTGCAGGAGCCGAGGGGGTAGAAGCCGTTGTCCACCCCGTAATTGCGCCGGGAAAGGTCGGTATAGTGACGGATCAGGTCCGGTTCGGACACCTCCGGCAGTTCGGGAGGGGTATCGCGGAGAAACTCCCGGGGCAGCACCTCCTCCGGCTCGACCGCAGGAACATCCGGTTTCGGCAAACTGTAGGCGACACGGCCCGGTTTGCTAAGTTCAAAGATCAACTTTTTCTCCCGATTCACAGCAATCCCTCCAACGCCTCGGCCAATTGTTCAATCTCCTCCTTGGTCCGCACTTCCGTGACGGCCAGCAGCATGGAACCGGAAAGTTCCGGATAGTCCCGTCCCAAGTCATAGCCGCCGATGATCCCCTTCCGGAGCAGCTGGCGGTTCACTTCCCCCACCGGCCGGGAAAGTTTCAGCGCAAATTCATTGAAGAAGGGCCGGTCGAACAGCGGCGTCACTCCGGGGATCTGCACCAAGCGGCTTCGGGCATAGTGGGCCTTTTGCAGGTTGAGCCGGGCCATCTCCCGGATCCCTTGTTTCCCCAGAGCGGACATGGCGACCGCCGCAGCCAGGGCATTGAGCGCCTGGTTGGAACAGATGTTGGAGGTGGCCTTCTCCCTGCGGATGTGCTGTTCCCGGGCCTGCAACGTCAGCACAAACCCCCGCACCCCCTCCTCATCGGTGGTTTGACCCACGATTCGGCCAGGAATCCGCCGCATCAACGATCGGTTGGTCGCAAAGAAACCGCAGTGGGGGCCTCCGAATTGGACGGGGATGCCCAGGGGCTGCGCATCGCCTACCACGATGTCGGCACCGCACTCGCCCGGAGGCTTGATCAGGCCGAGGGCGACCGGATTCGTGCTGACGACGAATAAACCCTTGTACCGATGGGCGATCGGCTCCGCCTTTGACAAATCTTCCAGATTGCCAAAAAAGTTGGGGCTTTGCAGGATTACTGCCGCCGTTTCCTCATCGGCCTCCGCTTCCAAAGCGTTCAGGTCGGTAATCCCGTCGATGTGGGGAATCTCCTTCACCACAAGCCCCAGTCCCCGGGCCTGCAGCTGCAATATCGCCCGCGCTTCGGGATGAACCGCCCGGGAGACGAGAATTTTCTTCTTGCGCGTCGCCGCCGCGGCCACCCCTGCCGCCTCCGCCAGGGCCGTGGGACCGTCGTACATGGAAGAGTTGGCCACTTCCATGCCGGTCAGCTCGCAGATCATGGTTTGAAATTCAAAGATGGCCTGCAGCTCCCCCTGGCTGATCTCCGGCTGGTAGGGCGTATAGGCGGTATAAAACTCCGACCGGGAGATGATGTGATCAACCACGCTGGGAATATGGTGCTCATACGCACCGGCACCCAAAAAGGAAACCGCCTGGTCAAAGGATGTATTCTTCTGGGAAAGCCGCTTCATATGCCGGACAAGCTCCGGCTCCGACAGACCCTCCGGAAGATTGAGCCGTCCACGATACCGCACCCCTTCCGGGATATCCGTAAACAGCTCGTCAACCGAATCGACGCCGATGGCGGCGAGCATTTCCCGGCGATCCTCCTCCGTCAGCGGCAGGTAACGAAATTTCATCGGAACCCTCCTCATCCACATCGATCTCGGCAAAAGCACAGGCTTTCAAATCCTTACTTCCTGGGCCGCCTGTAAAAGGGCGTCTCGACAACGGTCGCCCGCATCCGCCGACCGCGAATGTCCACCTCGATTTCGCTCCCCGTTGCGGCATATTCCGTGCGGATCAGGGCAAGGCCCACATTTTTCTTGAGGGTGGGAGACTTGGTGCCCGTGGTCACTTCACCGATCTCCTCGTCCCCCGCGTAAACCGGATAATTCGTCCGGGGAATGCCGCGGTCAATCATTTCGATCCCCACCAGCTTTCTCGGGGCTCCTTCCTTCTTCTGGGCAGCCAGGATGTCCCGCCCGATAAAATCCCCCTTTTCCGGTTTGACCGCAAAACCGAGACCGGCTTCGATCG
>JAJYSD010000427.1 GCA_021793745.1 Bacillota bacterium | reverse complement strand
AAGAGGACCCACTGCGGTCCGGTTGCTCCTATCCGGCCGTGACGGTGAAATCGAACGTTCTCAGCCCTTCACCGCCTTGCCGACAAATCCGTCCGCCGCCGCCAGGCGGGCACGGGCCTCTTCGGCGGTCGCGCCGGTCCGGATCATCACCAGCGCCACCTTCACCTGATCATCCGCCGCCTTCAGCGCGCGCTCCGCCTCTTCATAGGATGCTCCCGTCGCCTTCATCAAAATTCGACAGGCGCGATTCACCAGTTTTTCATTGGTGGGCCTCAAATCCACCATCAAATTTTTATACGTTTTCCCCATGCGAACCATGGCGGCGGTGCTCAGCATGTTCAGCACCATCTTTTGCGCAGTCCCCGCCTTGAGGCGTGTCGAACCGGTCAACACTTCCGGTCCCGTCTCCACCTCGATGGCTACGTCGGCGATGGAACCCATGCGGGAGGGCCGATTGCAGGCAAGGGCGATCGTCCTGGCCCCGACTCCCTTCGCATACTGGAGTGCCCCGATCACGTACGGGGTCCTTCCACTGGCGCTGATCCCGACAACGGCATCCCGCTCCTCGAGGCCCAGGCTCCCCAGATCCCTTTCCCCGGCTCCGGCATCATCTTCGGCGCCCTCTTTGGCCTGAAACATCGCTTCCTTCCCCCCTGCCAGCAGGGCGACCGCCAGGCCGGGATCGACGCCGAAGGTGGGAGGCAGTTCCGAGGCGTCCAACACCCCCAGCCGCCCGCTCGTTCCGGCCCCCACATAAATCAAGCGACCTCCCGCCTTGAAGGATGCGACGATGGCTTCCACCGCCTCGGCGATGGCCGGAAGGACCCGATTCACCGCTTGGGCAACGGTCTGATCCTCCGCGTTCATCAAAGTAACGATCTCCAGGGGGGTCATCTCGTCCAGCCCGAGGGATTTTTCATTTTCCCGTTCCGTCGTCAAACCCTCCAGTGATTCCTTCATCCCCATCACCCTCTGCGTTTCATTTTCGAAGCGATGCACACACCTTCGGGTTCTCCACCTGAACTTTTTTTCCCTTTTTCGAGCCAATGGATAGCCCCCTGTCTTTCTTTCTTATTGGATTTAAGTTATACCTGAAGCGGGTAATAAAATAATGAGCGAAAATAGTTATAATTCTGGTCAAAACCCCTTTATATTTTTCTCCAAATATACTAACATGACAGTGGGGTTTTTTGATTTTTTCCAATGGAGGGATGGATGTGACCAACGGCGTCATCGGAGATCTGCTTCGACACCGGGCGCGGCTGTCGCCGGATACGGAAGCGCTGGTTTCCCAGACCAATCGGTTGACCTTTCGGGAATATAATGAGATGGTCAACCGGGTGGCCCATTTCCTCCTGGAGAACAACATCCAGAAAGGGGACCGAGTCGCCCTTCTCAGCAAAAACCTACATCCGTTTCCGCTCATCTATCTCGCCGCGGCTAAAATCGGCGCCGTAACCGTGCCCATCAATTGGCGGCAAAAGACCGATGAACTCCGATACATACTGGAAAATTGCACGCCGAAGATCCTGTTTTACGACGGCGACTTCGATCAGCTAACGCCGCTGTTGGGCAATCTCCCCTTTATTCAGCAGGAAATCCGCATCGTCAACGGCGAAGACACCACCGGCTTCGAACATTTGATGCAGGGATATCCGGCGGACGAACCCGAAGTCGACGTGGAAGAAAACGATCCCGCCCTGATCATCTACACCTCGGGCACCACCGGACGCCCGAAAGGGGTTGTCTGTACCCATGCCAACCTCTACGGCGGCAGCAACGCCATCATCAACACCCTGGAACTCCGGTACCGGGATCGGTTCTTGTTCGTCACACCGCTCTTCCACATCAGCGGGATGGTATTTATCATCACGGCCATCGTCCGGGGAATCACCCTGGTCATGAACACCCAATTTCATCCCTTGCAGATCTGGCAGCTGATCGAAGCGGAGAAAATTACGGGCATGTTCTCCGTCCCCTCCATGCTCAGCTACATGTATGAAGTGGTGAAAACCCAAGACGTTGTGGCTCCGACCCTCCGCATGATCGTATGCGGCGGATCGCGGGTGCCGGAACACCTGATCTCCGGCATGTATGATTGGGGCTTCCAAGTGATCCAGGTGTACGGCGCCACCGAATTTACGGGAGCCGCCACCTTCTGGATGCCGGAAATGGGGCTCGATTCCTGCGGCTCGGCGGGCAAGGCGGTCTTCTCGACCGAACTGAAAATCGTCGATCCCGTCACCGGTGAAGCCCTGCCACCGGGCGAAATCGGCGAAGTGATTTGCCGGGGACCCCTCACCTTCGCGGGTTACTGGAACAACCCGGAGGCCACGGAAGAGGTGATCCGGAACGGATGGTACCATACCCGGGATGTGGGCTACATGGATGAAAACGGCTTCCTCTATATCGTGGACCGCCTGCGGGACATGATCATCACCAGCGGCGAAAAGGTCTTCCCGGCCCAGGTGGAAGCCGTGATCGAGCAGCTGGAGGAAGTGGCGGAAGTCGCCGTGGTCG
>JAJYSD010000426.1 GCA_021793745.1 Bacillota bacterium | reverse complement strand
GATCTTGGTTGTGGCCGTCACCGATCAGGGGTTTGCCCGGACGATGAGGAAATGGGTCCGAGTATCAGATGGGGGTGACGAGTTTGACGAAAATGCGCGTCTACGAATATGCGAGAAAAATGAATATGAGCAGCAAGGAAGTGCTCACCATCCTCAAACGGATGAACATGGAAGTCAACAACCACATGAGTGTGATGAACGATGAGATGATCGAAAAGGTGGAACAGTTCTTCCGGGATATTAAAAAGGGCGCGGAGGCAACCAAAAAAGAGAAGGAATCCAAAGAAGGGAAGCCTGCACAGACCGAAGAGACGAATCGCAAGGGGAAAGGCAATCGGGGTCGGCGCCGCAACCATTCGGCGAGGACCCAGGGGAAACAGGAGAGCGAGAAAGCGGGGCAAAAGCGCGAGCAGCGGGGAAAAGGACCATCCGCATCCAATTCGTCGGCAAAGGCTGCGACTGCTCCAACGGCCAATTCCAACCGCTCGGCTCGAAGAAAGTCCAAACCCGCGGATCCGAACCGTGTTCCGGAGGGTTCGGAGGAAAAGGATCGTACCAGGAAGTCTGCAGCTTCGGTGCGTGGGCAAAAGGGGCGCAAGCGGAAACAGGATAAGAAATCGAAGGTCCGTGAGAAGCAAGCTCCCGTCCTGCCGTCGAAGTTGGAAATCACGGGACCCCTCACAGTGGGAGAATTGGCCCAGCGCTTGCGGAAGGAAGCTTCTGAAGTGATCAAAAAGCTGATGGGTCTCGGAGTGATGGCCACCATCAACCAGGAAATCGACGTGGACACGATTACCCTGGTCTCGGAAGAGTTCGGTGTGACGGTGGAGTATAAGGAAGAGGTCGACCAGGCCCTCTTCGAAGAGATCGAGGAGACGGATGCTCCGGAGGATCTGAAGGAGCGGCCGCCCGTGGTGACGATCATGGGTCACGTGGACCACGGAAAAACCACGCTGTTGGATACGATTCGCCAGTCCAAAGTTGCCGCCTCGGAGGCGGGAGGGATTACTCAACATATCGGTGCATACCAGGTGGAGTCCGGCGGGAAGAAGATCACCTTTTTGGATACTCCCGGACACGCCGCCTTTACCACCATGCGCGCCCGCGGCGCCCAGGTGACGGACATCACCGTACTGGTGGTGGCCGCCGATGACGGAGTGATGCCCCAAACCATTGAGGCGATCAACCATGCGAAAGCGGCGGATGTTCCCATTATTGTGGCGGTGAACAAAATCGACAAGCCGGAAGCTAACCCGGATCGGGTGAAGCAGCAGCTGACCGAGCACGGCCTCGTTCCCGAGGAATGGGGGGGCGATACGATCTTCGTCCCGGTGTCGGCCCTGAAGGGCGAAGGGATCGACGATCTTTTGGAGATGATCCTGCTGGTGGCTGAGGTGCAGGAATTGAAGGCCAATCCGAACAAGCGTGCCCGCGGTGTGGTGATCGAGGCCGAGCTGGACAAGAACCGCGGTCCGGTGGCGACGATCTTGGTGCAGAACGGCAGCCTCCGGGTGGGCGATGCGCTGGTCGCCGGCAATTATTTCGGGAAAGTCCGGGCGATGATCAACGATCGGGGACGCCGGGTGAAGGAAGCAACTCCTTCCACGCCGGTGGAGATCCTCGGGTTGTCCGATGTCCCCAATGCGGGGGATCCCTTCATGGTATTCCAGGATGAGAAGCAGGCCCGCTCGATCGCCGATGTCCGCGCCGAGCGGCAGCGCCAGAAGGAGTTGAAGGGACAGACGCGGATTACGCTGGATGATCTCTACAAGCAGATCCAGGAAGGCGATGTCAAGGAGCTGAACATCATCATCAAGGCGGATGTTCAGGGATCGGCAGAGGCTTTGCGCGGCGGATTGGAGAAGATCGATGTCGAAGGCGTGAAGGTGAATATTATTCACTCCGGAGTGGGGGCGATTACGGAATCGGACATCATCCTCGCTTCCGCCTCCAACGCCATTGTCATCGGCTTCAACGTTCGACCCGAGCCCAATGCCCGGACGATGGCGGAACAGGAGAAGGTGGATCTTCGCCTCCACCGGGTGATCTACGATGTGATCGAGGAAATCGAGTCGGCGATGAAGGGAATGCTGGATCCCGAGTACGAGGAGAAGGTGGTGGGAACGGCGGAAGTCCGCCAAACCTTCAAGGTCTCCAAGGTGGGCACCATCGCCGGCTGTTATGTGACCAACGGAAAAGTGGTTCGCGACGGAAAGGCCCGCTTGATCCGCGACGGCGTGGTGATCCACGAAGGGGAAGTGGATACCCTGCGGCGGTTTAAGGACGATGTTCGTGAAGTGGCCCAGGGCTATGAATGTGGAATGACCCTGCAAAACTTCAACGACATCAAAGAAGGGGACATCATCGAAGTATACGTGGTGGAGGAAGTGGAACGCGCCACATGATTGTCGGAATTCAGGAATGCCGCTGTCGGGTAATCGGGTCCGCTTCTTTGAAAGATAAGCGCCGTGTGATCAAGAGCGGCCTGGACCGGATCCGTCACCGATTCAACTTGTCGGT
>JAJYSD010000425.1 GCA_021793745.1 Bacillota bacterium | reverse complement strand
GGCACCGGCGCGGCCCTCGCGGCCGAGCGGCAGGAACCCGTCCGCCTTGCAGCCCTCGGCGATCCCGTCCGCGATCGCGGCGAGCTGGCGCTCCGATCCGCCGGAGCAGATGACGAAGTAGTCGGCAATCACCGACAACCCGCGGATATCCAGAATGGTCACGCGTTGGGCCTTTTTCTCATCAGCAGCTTCGGCCGCGAGTTGGGCAATTTCCACCAGGTTCAATGAGATTCCTCCTTTGGATGGGTTTGAGGGATTTGATCGAGCATATCATTGCGGGTCAGAAGCGTCTGGGGATATACCTTGAACCCCCGCCCGATCAGATAGAGGATGGTGTTATCCAGGGCCTTCAGAATCGCGCGGTTCAGGTCCTCCCGGGCCAGGCGGCGAACCTCCTCCACGCCGGAAAAGCTTCGGCCGGGCTCGATGTAGTCGGCCAAAAAGATCACCTTTTCCAGGAGAGACATCCCCGGGCGCCCCGTGGTGTGGGAGCGAATCGCCTCCAGCACCTCTTCGTCGTCGATGCCCAGCCCCTCCCGCACCGCCTCGGCGCCGACGGGAGCGTGCCACAGCACCGGGCTGTACTGCAGCAGTTCCCGGGGCAAGCGGTAACGGAGGATCCCCTCCTGCAGCTTTTCCTCCGGCCAAAATTTGGCATAATCGTGAAGAATGGCCGCGATCTCCGCCTTCTCGGGGTCGGCCCCCGTTCTCCGGGCCAGCTCCACCGCCGTCTCCATCACCCTCAGCGTGTGTTCCCACCGGGATGCGGGCATTTGACGCCGGGTCGCTTCCATTAGTTTTTCACGATTCCAATTCATATAACCGATTCTCCTCGATGTAACGGCGGACCTTCTCGGGAACCAGATAACGGATCGACTTTCCGTCCGCCACGCGTTTTCGGATTTCGCTGGATGAAAGGTCGATGGTGACGACCCCCTCCAGCAGGATCAAACGTTCGGCAATCCTGGGGGGAAGATCCCCGGTAGCCACACCCGGCCGCAGATGGCCGATCACCTGGACAGCTTGGAGGATTTCCTCTATTTTACACCATCGCGGCAGATCGTTCACCATATCTCCGCCTACGATCAAAAAAAAGTGCTCTTTCGGATGGGCCTTCTTCAAATCTTTCACCGTATCCACCGTATAGGATGGTCCCGGGCGGGTCAGCTCCACCCGGGAAAGACGGAAATGGGGATGGTCGGCGATAGCCAGTTCCACCATGCGCACCCGATGGTGCGGAGGGGAAGCAGGCGTCCCCTTGTGGGGGGGCTTGCCGGCCGGAATGAACCACACCTCGTCCAGTCCGGCGGCCTCCCTCGCCTGTTCGGCGACCATGAGGTGGCCCATGTGAATCGGATCAAAGGTACCCCCGAAAATGCCGATGCGCATGTCGATCCCTCTCTCCGGCGACTCCGAGTGGCGGGGGAAGCGGCGCTCCATGTCCTCCTCGGGAGTTCCGCGCTTCCCCTACGCCCGGCTTTTCCGACTTCCCCGTCCCCTCGAGCCGCCCGGCTATTTCATCGCTTCCTCCAGGGCATCCCGCATCACGTCCACGGGCGCCGCCCTCCCCATCCATTTCTCAAAGGCTAGGGCCGCCTGATGGAGCAGCATGCCCAATCCGCCGTGCACCCGGGCCCCCCTCGCCTCCGCCTCCCGCAGCAGCAGGGTTTTCCGGGGGCGGTAAATCAGGTCGCTCACCGTCATCCCCTCGTGCAGGAGCGACGGATCGATCGGGATCGCCTCCGTCTCCGGATACATCCCGACCGAAGTGGTCTGTACCAGCAGCGTCGTCTCCCCGGCCACCCGCGCCACTTCCGCCAGGGAGAGGGCCCGCGCATCCACTTTCCGGCCCAGGGACGCCGCCAGCCGCTCCGCCTTCTCCCGCGTCCGGTTGGCGATGGTGATCGACTCCACCCCGGCGACGGCGAGGGCGTGGGCCACCGCCCGCGCTGCACCGCCGGCCCCGAGGATCAACACCCGCTGACCGGCCAGCTCCAGCCCCGTCTCGTCGACGAGGGAGCGGAGATACCCTTCGCTGTCCGTGTTGTACCCGATCAACCGCCCGTCCCGCGAAACGACGGTGTTGACGGCGCCGATCTCCCTCGCCGTCTCCTCCACTTCATCCAGATACTCCAGGATCGCCACCTTGTGGGGAATCGTCACATTCCACCCCCGGAAGCCCAGGGCCTGCATCCCGCGGACGGCGGTTTCCAATTCCTGCGGCGACACATCAAAGGCCAGATAGACGAAGGGCAGGCCGCGGGCGCGAAACGCCCGGTTCATCATCTCCGGCGATTTGGAATGGCCCACCGGATGGCCGATCAAACCCACCACACCGGTTCCGGCATCCATTCTCATCCCCCCGATCCGGTTAAATAATCGCCGGACGCACCTCCACGGGGATCCCGCGCGGGGCCCACATATGGATTTCGGCCGCTTTTTTCCCGGCCACGATCCAGCCCAAACCGGGGATCACCAGATCCTTCTTCTCCCCCTCGGACAGCCGGAACGTCTGTCGTTCCATC
>JAJYSD010000424.1 GCA_021793745.1 Bacillota bacterium | reverse complement strand
TCCATTCCATGTGGGCTCCCTCGTAGGCCACGGCCCGTTTCGTCACCAGGTTGTACACGTTGTTGGACCAGTTCTGGATGGTGGTGTAACGGCAGCGGGCGTTCTTCTTGACGATGATCTCCACGACGGCGCTGTGCAGGGAATCGGTGCTGTAGATCGGCGCCGTGCAGCCTTCGACGTAATGAACAAAGCTGCCCTCGTCGGCGATGATCAGCGTCCGCTCAAACTGACCCATGTTTTCCGAGTTGATCCGGAAGTAGGCCTGCAGGGGGATCTCCACGCGAACGCCCTTCGGCACGTAGATGAAGCTTCCGCCGCTCCAGACGGCGCTGTTCAGTGCGGCGAACTTGTTGTCCGTCGGGGGAACCACCGTTCCGAAGTACTCCCGCACCAGTTCGGGATACTCCTTCACCGCGGTGTCGGTGTCGCAGAAGATGACGCCCTGCTCCTCCAGCTCTTTCTTCATGTTGTGGTAAACCACTTCCGATTCGTATTGGGCCGATACCCCCGCCAGAAACTTCCGTTCCGCCTCGGGGATGCCCAACCGGTCAAAGGTCCGCTTGATTTCCTCCGGCACCTCGTCCCAGCTGCGCCCCTGCCGCTCCGACGGTTTGACGTAATAGGTGATGTCGTCGAAATCCAGCTCGGACAGGTCGCCCGGAAGGATGGAAAACCATTGGCTGTTCTTGTCGCTGGGCATGGGCATTTTGAGAAACTGCTCCAGCGCCTTGAGCCGAAATTCACGCATCCAGTCCGGCTCTCCCTTGATCCGGGAGATCTCCTCAACCACTTCCCGGGACAAACCCCGCTTGGAGCGATAGACGGATACGTCTTTATCGCGAAACCCGTATTGGTACTCCGAGAGTTCGGGCAGTTCCTTCGCCACTACAAATCCCTCCCTTGATAAACCGAAGCTCATCCGGCATAAGCAGCGGAACAGGAAGGTTCCAGCCGGTCGACGGCTCAAACCTTCCCTAATGGGGCTGTTTCACACCCTTCTCCAGGGCCTTCCAGGCCAGCGTCGCACACTTGATCCGCGCCGGAAACTTGGCGACACCCTGGAGCGCTTCGATATCCTCCAGGGGAAACTGCTCCGTGTCCACCTCTTCCCCCTGCATCATCGCCGAGAAAAGGTCCGCCAGACGCAGGGCCTCCTCGAGGCTCAGCCCCTTGATCGCTTCCGTCATCATCGAGGCCGATGCCTGGCTGATGGAGCAGCCCTCCCCGAGAAACTTCGCTTCTTCGATCTTGCCGTCCTCCACCCGCAGCTGAAGGGAAATCCTGTCACCGCAGGTGGGATTGTTCATGTCGATGGTCACCGCGTTGTCCTCGATTCTCCCCCGGTTGCGGGGCCGTTGGTAGTGATCCATGATGACGCGGCGATAGAGGTCATCTAAGGACATTTCCGAAATACTCCTTTGTCTTTCGAATGCCTTCCACCAATCGATCGATGTCCGACTCATCGTTGTACAGGTAAAAGCTGGCCCGGACCGTCGCCGTCACCCCCAGCCAACGCATCAGCGGCTGTGCGCAGTGATGGCCGGCGCGGACGGCGATTCCTTCGGCGTCCAGCACCGTCGCCACATCGTGGGGGTGGATCCCCTCCAGGTTGAAGGTGACCAAGCTGGTCCGGTTTTCCCGGGGACCGTAGACGGTGACCCCCTCGATCTCTTCCAGTCGCTTCAGCGCATAGGCCGCCAATTCCCGGTCATGACGGCTGATGTGGTCCATCCCCACCGATTCCAGATAGTCGATGGCGGCGGCGAGGCCGATCGCGCCGGCGATGATCGGCGTTCCTCCTTCAAACTTCCAGGGAAGCTCCTTCCACGTCGAATCGTACAGATCCACGTGGTCGATCATTTCCCCGCCGTATTCCAGTGGCTCCATCCCCTCGAGGAGGGATTCCTTTCCGTAGAGGACGCCGATGCCGGTCGGCGCCATCATCTTATGGCCGGAGAAGGCGAGAAAGTCGACGCCCAGCTCCTGTACATCCACCTTCATATGCGGTACGCTCTGGGCTCCGTCCACCACGATTACGCCGCCGTGCTGATGAACCAGGTCCGCCAGTTCGCGGATCGGGTGAATCGTCCCCAGGACGTTGGAGACCTGGGCGATGGCCAGCAGTTTGGTCCGCTCCGTGATCGTCTCCTTCGCCTTGTTCATATCCAGCGTACCGTCCGGTTCCAGCGGCAAATATTTGAGAGCGGCTCCCGTCGCCTTGGCCGCTTGTTGCCAGGGAATCAGGTTGCTATGGTGTTCCGCCGGGGTCAGGACGATTTCATCCCCCGGGCCCAATCGGGCCCGGGCATAGCTGTGGGCTACCAGGTTGAGAGCCGAGGTGGTGCCCCGGGTGAAAATGATCTCCTTCTCGGAGCGGGCTCCGATAAACCGGCGCACCTTTTCCCGGGCCCCTTCATAGGCGTCGGTCGCCCGGCTCCCCAAGGTGTGAACACCCCGGTGGACATTGGAATTGTACGCTTTGTAATACCTTTCCACCGCCTCGATCACCTGAAACGGTTTTTGAGAGGTGGC
>JAJYSD010000423.1 GCA_021793745.1 Bacillota bacterium | reverse complement strand
TGGGATGCCACGGCTACCCATTTTCTAGCATATGCAGGGGACGATGCCGTGGGCACTGCCCGGCTCCGTCCGGTCGGTCCGAAGGTGGCCAAAGTGGAAAGAGTGGCCGTCCTCTCCCCGTACCGGAAGCGAGGGATCGGCCGCGCACTGATGGACAAGATCGAACGCTACGCCAAAGATTTGGGCATGTCCGAAATGATCCTGCACGCCCAAGACCGCGCGGTTCCCTTTTACAAAAAATTGGGATACCGAGTCCTGGGCGATCCCTTTGAGGATGCGGGTATCCCACACCTCAAAATGTCCAAACCGTTGTCGGGGGAATCATTTCCCCCGCTTCAGGGCGAATAAGGCTTCCACGCGATCCAGATCGACGGTACGACTTCCCAGGGGACCGTGATAGGGAACACCGTGGCGTTCCCCGTGGAAGTCCGAACCTCCCGTGACGATCAGTCGGTGCTTTTGGGCCAGGGCTTCATACCGTCGCTCCATCTCCGGGGTGTGATCCGGATGATAGGCCTCCAATCCCGCGAGGCCGCCTCGAATCAGCCCTTCGACCAATTTGTCGTCTCCATAGATTCCCGGATGGGCCAGAACGGGAATCCCTCCCGCCTCGGAGATCCAGCGGATCGCTTCCTCGGGGGAGATGCGACGCGGCGTACAGTATGCCGCCCCCCCTCTCCCCAGAAAGCGCTCGAAGGCCTCATCGATCGATGTTACAACCCCCTTGTCCACCAACACCTCGGCAATATGGGGGCGCCCCACGTTCGCCTCGGGTGATTCCCCCCGTTTCTTGGCCAAGACCTCATCCATTTGGATCGGAATGCCCAATTCCTTCAGCTTTTCCAGAATCATTTCATTCCGCTTTCGGCGAACCTCCCGAAGCGATTGCAGCTTCTCCACAAACCCTCGATCCATTTCGCCCGGAAAATACCCGAGCACGTGGATCTCCTTTCCCCCGGCGAGGGAACTGATTTCCACACCGGGGATGATTTCGATCCCCCACTGCATGCCTGCCTTTTTCGCTCGATCCACTCCGGCCACCGTATCGTGATCCGTTATGGCGACGGCGCCGAGTCCGGCTTTTTCAGCTGCACGCACCAGCTCCTCCGGCGAATAAAGTCCGTCAGATGCGGTGGTATGGGTGTGAAGATCCGCCCGTTTCAATGCAATCCCCTCCATTAACACTGATTATATCCCAAACGGCAGTTGCATAGGTTAAAATAGACGCCCAAAGTCTTGCAAAAATGAAGGAAAAACGGTTGAGCCTTGTACAGAAAGGGAAAAAAGTAGGGAAACCAATCCTTTGAAGGGGGAGCGACATGCGGTTACTGGCCAAGCGCATCACGGGTATCGTCTGTCCGCGCCAGGTGATCGATCAGACGTTGACTTCCCAAGGATTCGTTCGCAGAGGACAACATCCGCCCACTTATGACATCCGCATCGAAGATGTCGTCTCCGGAACGGTCTATCGGCTGCGGATCCCCACTTCGCCTCAACAAACCTCCGGTTTCTCCGACGATACCCTGCTCAGATTGGGCCAACCTTCCATCGACCGCAAAAAAAGTCCAAAGGGCCACTTAAAGGACCAACCCATCCCCTCGTCCGTTTTGACCGCCGCCAACGAGAAGATCGCCGAAGTCGCCTCTTATCTGCGCACTCCGTCGTATCGCTAAAACGGAGCGCATATCCCATGACAAAACCCTTTTTCCGCCGCTTGCGGAAAAAGGGTTTTTTCTCGAGGTGACGGGACAGGGGGTCAATCTCCCTCCGTCTCGTCGTCACGCATGTCGACCGACTGGATCATGGAAACCGCTTCTGTGTCCTTCGCCTCCGAAACCTCCGACGAGTAGGTGTTCAACAACATCGGATCCTGCTCTTCCTCGATCGAGGCGATCGATTCCTCGGTCGGAGCCTCAATCGGAGCCTCCTCTCCCACCGGCTCGGGCTGCCCCATGCCGATCCAGAAGACCGTTCCCTCCAACCAAGAGCCGGTGGTTCCCTCCCGTTGCACAACCAGGGTGAAGGAATCATTTCGCCGCTCCCGAAGGACGGACCAACAACCGGGCCTGTCAGTCATCGCCACGATGACGTAGCCTCCATGGGAAAAGGGCGCATTCAACGGAACGATCACTTCGGTTTCCCGCTCTTCTTCGGCGATGGTAAAGGTCGCTGTTCCACACTGCATCGGGGATTGGGGAAAGAAGGGAAAGTTCAATTTTTCCGGCCCGATGGAACCGTCGGCGATTTTTTCACCGGTTACGGATTGATCGGCAAGGGCCGACGTGTTGACACACCCGGTGGAGAGGTGGTCGGCACCGATCGCCTCGGGAACGATATGGCGCGAGGAGACCGAATCGTCCTCCAAATGGTGAGCCATGACACTCTTGGGTGCCAACTTCCCGGAAGTGACCACTCCGTCCGCCAGATGATGCCTCAACACACCCTCGGGGGAAATCTTCTCGGAATTGACTGCCCCCTCCGCCAAATGCTGCTCCGCCACGCTCTCCGGAGCCAGCTTCCCGGCGCTCACCGACCC
>JAJYSD010000422.1 GCA_021793745.1 Bacillota bacterium | reverse complement strand
ACATATTTCCAGGGGCTTTCGGGATGGTTCTTCATGCGGACCTCCACCGAGGGGCCAATAATCGCGTCTTACCGGCTATGATACCTGTCTAACATACTACAAAAGCGACGATGAGATTGTCAACTTTGTCACAAATCTATTCTTGAACATTTTGTAGCATTTGATGCGCTCCCGTAGCAGCGGGTTTTTTCCCTCATCGGGTGCCGAACAGCCGGTCGCCGGCGTCCCCCAATCCCGGAATAATGTAACTGTTTTCATCCAGCTTCTCGTCGACGGCGGCGGCATAGATGTCCACATCCTCGTGCTCCCCGTGCACCTTATGGATCCCCTCCGGAGCGGCGATGAGACACATCAACTTGATGCTCCGGCCGCCCATGTCCTTGATCAGCTGGATCGCCGCCGCAGCCGATCCGCCGGTGGCCAACATGGGATCGATGACGATCAAATCCCGCTCCTCGATGTCCGAGGGCATTTTGGCGTAATACTGGACAGGCTCCAGGGTGTCCGGGTCCCGATAAAGGCCGATGTGCCCCACCTTGGCCGTCGGAATCAGCCGAAGGATGCCGTCCACCATCCCCAATCCTGCCCGCAGGATGGGGACCAGGCCGAGCTTTTTCCCCGACAACACCTTGCAGCGCGCGGGGGCCACCGGTGTCTCCACCGTCACTTCGGTCAGGGGCATATCCCGCGTGATCTCATAAGCCATCAGGGCGGACACTTCCTCCACCAGTTCCCGGAATTCCTTGGTGCCGGTATTCTTGTCGCGAATATGGGTCAACTTGTGCTGGATCAGGGGATGATCAAACACGTACACGTTCCCCATGGCATAGCCTCCCTTCCGTTTCCGAAAAACATTGTACTGTTCCGGGGCCTGGATGTCCATGCAATTCCAGAAAAGGGAAGAGCCATGAGAAGGCCGCCCTACTTCAACCTATGAGGCTGCAGGTGTGAACATGCCCGGACGGGAAAAGAAAACCCCGCCATGTCGGACGGCGGGCGTCAGTCTCCTTCGGGATGCAAGGAATCCGGCCCAAGGCTTCTTGAGGGGCGGGGATGCCGGGGCCCGTCCCGTGACCCCGGGCCCCGGATCAAACCTCTACCGTCAGGTCCGCATACAGGGGATACCGTTCCGAGAGTGCGGCGACGCGGCGGCGAGCCTCCTCCCGCACGCTTTCGTCCTCCGGATTTTTCAGTGTAAGGGCCATGATATCGGCAATCTCCTCCATCGCCTCAGGCCCCATGCCCCGGGTGGTGACCGCCGGGGTGCCGATCCGGATCCCGCTGGTGACGAAGGGGCTTTCCGGATCGAAGGGGATGGTATTTTTGTTGACGGTGATCCCCACCTCATCCAAGAGGTGTTCCGCCTTCTTTCCGGTCAGATTCAGGTTGCGCACATTGATCAGAATCAGGTGATTGTCCGTTCCGCCGGAGATCAAATCAAATCCCCGATCCGCCAGGGCTTCGGCCAAGCGAGCGGCATTTTCCACCACGCGGCGCGAATAATCCTTGAAATCCTCCGTCAGGGCCTCCGCCAAGGCCACCGCCTTGGCAGCGATGACGTGCATCAGGGGGCCCCCCTGGATGCCGGGGAAAACCGCCTTGTCGATCTTTTTGGCGTATTCCTCCTTGCACAGAATCATGCCGCCCCGGGGACCGCGCAGGGTTTTGTGGGTGGTGGTGGTCACAAAATCCGCATGGGGAACCGGGTTGGGATGGTGTCCCGTGGCCACCAAACCGGCGATGTGGGCCATATCCACCATCAACAGGCAGCCCGCCTCATCGGCGATTTCCCGCAACCGGGCAAAATCGATCACCCGCGGATAGGCGCTGGCTCCGGCCACCAACAGCTTGGGCCGGTGCTCCAGGGCCAGGCGGCGAACCTCATCGTAATCGATGCGGTGGGTCTTCTCATCCACCCCGTACGCGACGAAGCGATACAGGCTTCCGGAAAAGTTGACCGGGCTGCCGTGGGTCAAGTGACCGCCGTGGGACAGATTCATGCCCAGCACGGTATCCCCCGGCTCCAGCACCGAGTGGTAGACCGCCATGTTGGCCTGGGCCCCGGAATGGGGCTGGACATTGGCGTGTTCCGCTCCGAACAGCTTCTTGGCCCGCTCCCGTGCCAGATCCTCCACTTGGTCCACGTATTCACAGCCGCCATAGTACCTTCTGCCGGGATAGCCCTCGGCGTACTTGTTGGTCAGCACCGTTCCCAGGGCCTCCAACACCGCCCGGCTGACGAAGTTCTCCGATGCGATCAATTCGATGTTGCGCTTCTGCCGGTCCAATTCTGCGGCAATGGCCCGAGCGGTTTCGGGGTCCGTCTTTTTCAAGTGTTCCAAGCGCTTCTCCTCCTTTGCTTGAGATCACCTTTTGCCGGGTTCGGCTCAGTTACCGGTGGGCCTCCGCTTCCTCCGGGGTGTAAACCGCGCGGGCACCGCCGATCAGCTTGGGGCGCGTCTTGGCCATCGTCACGTGGGCATGGCCGATCTGACGGATCGAAGGACGAACCGGAACGGCCACCGGACGGAGGTGCAT
>JAJYSD010000421.1 GCA_021793745.1 Bacillota bacterium | reverse complement strand
TCGGTGGTCAGGACACCAAGACTATCAAGATCGATGAAAACGGGAGAGTCGCCGATTTCTGCATGAATGAAAAATGCGCCGCAGGAACAGGCCGGTTCATCGAGGTGATTGCAAACGTGCTCCGGGTCCCCCTTGAAAACATGGGCACTATGGGGCTGGACCGGACCAAAGAGATATCCATCTCAAGCACGTGCACGGTTTTCGCCGAATCCGAGATTATTTCCAAAATCGCCCAGGGGGTTCAAAAAACGGATATTATCAACGCGCTTCACACGGCAATTGTCAACCGGGTCTATCCCATGGCGAAAAACCTGGGCATTGAGAACGATGTTGTTTTTACGGGCGGTGTCGCGAGGAATATCGGGGTTATCGACGCCTTGGGCAGAAAATTAAACCGGGACATCCGGGTACCGGAATACCCGCAGATGATGGGAGCACTCGGGGCAGCCATCATCGCGGGTGAAAGCACGGAGGAATAGATGACGGATGCCGGACATAAGGCCATTGTGGGATGGGGATGTTCTCATGTGCCGGAAGAAATCTTGTATGCGGCCGGAATCGGGAGCTATCGCCTCACGGGTGAATTCACCGAGAGTCAGAACGACCATACCCTCGTCCCGAGCAACCACTGCCCCTTTGTCGTGAGTACGGTCGAGGCAGCCGTCAAAGGGCGATACAGGTTTCTCGACGGGTTGATCATGACCAACTCGTGTCTATCCTCCGAACTCATGTACGATGTGTGGAAAAGACACGTAGATACGCCAATGATCCACATGCTCGACGTGCCGCGGATTGATACGCCTGCCGCCATTGCCTATTTTAGAGGCCGCCTTCTGAATCTGATCTGGCATATTGAAACCCATTTCAGCGTCCGCGTCACGGAACAGGCACTGGAAAGATCAGTGAAAATCCACAATGAAATCCGTTCCCTGTTAAGAAAACTCCAGGCACTGAGAAAACCCGACCGGCCCCTGTTGTCTGGAGTCGATTTCCTTCACATCTGCAATCAAAATTATACGATGTCCAAGGATGCCTATATTGATTATCTTCGCGAACGGCTGGAATTCTTTGCATCCGACAAAGCTGGATCCCAAGAGGGAAAGAAAAGAATTTTTCTTGTCGGCAGCAAAATATTTCAAAAATACATTCCTAAGATCATTGAAACGGAAGGGGGCATAATGGTGTACGAATGCATGTGCTCTTCTGTCAAAAACTTTGACGATCCCGTGGAAATGGGGGACGATATTCTTACTGCCATCAGTGAACGGTATCTTCGCAAGAAAAAATGCCCAAGGATGCACGACAAGGGGCAAATTTACCGGATGATCAAAGCCGCTGTCGACGCGTACCATATCGACGGCGTCATCTATTATGTCGCGAAATTTTGTGCCTCCCACGTCCTGAAAGGAATTGAGATCAAGGAACAATTGAAAAAAGAGGGCGTTCCCCTTCTTTTTATCGAGGATGATTATTCAAATCACAGCCTGGAGCAGATCCGAACCAGGATAATGACGTTCATCGAGTTATTGTAGGGTGAAGATGAAAGAGACAGAACCAGAGTTTCAGCAAATATTGAGGCTCATGTCCCAGTTCAAGACCGAGATCGAAGCAGTCCAACTTCTCCACAAGGCCATGTACAGAAACATGTGCCACTACGTGGATGATTATGGGCACGCCGTCCTGACCAATATGTACATGCCCGGCGAAATCTTCTATGCCATGGGACTGACTCCTTTTATCACCGAATATGTCACCGGCACCATGGCAACGTTGCGAAAAACCCCTGAACTGCTCGACATTGTGGAGCAGCGGACTCAGACCACCGGGTTCTGCAGTTACATCACCAGCATCATCGGCATCTTTGAAAAGCGCCACCTGCCCGTCCCGGGATTCCTGGTGCTGCCGTCCGAAATCTGTGAGGACACCCCGAAAATATTTGAATATCTCCATTACCGATATCAAAAGCGGACCAAGCTCTTTTTTATCGACATCCCCTTTTCATCGGACGCGTCGACCGTTGATTATGTCGCTTCCCAACTGGAGCAACTGGCCTGTTTCCTTGAATCGCAAACCGGAAGGCCGCTGGACGAAAAACGGCTGGCAGATACGCTGGAGTTGTCCAACCGTGCCAAAAGAACCGGAGACAAGGTAAAGGAAATCCGTAAGACGTCGCCCCCGCTGATTCCCGGGAAATACGGCATCAACATGGCCAGCGTCATTGGCCTTTTCGGAACCCAGGAGGCCGTGGACATATTGGAAAACCTGTACGCGGATATCCAGCAAAGAAAGGAAAAAGGGAATTTCACAGGCCACGGCCGCAGCCGGCGGTTGTTCTGGGTACATGTTTTCCCTCCCTATGCCTCGAAATTGATCCAGTATCTTGAAAGGGAACTGGACGCCACCATCGTTGGGGAGGAAATTTTCTACATACCCAAGGTGACACTGGATCCCGCTTCCCCTTTTAGAAGCCTTGCACAAAAGATCCTGCCAAATCCCGTGCACGGCTCCATCCAGGGTCGAAAGATTCATATCTTATAA
>JAJYSD010000420.1 GCA_021793745.1 Bacillota bacterium | reverse complement strand
TGGGTGAGCATCCCGGGAAAGACAAAATCCCGGAGGGGTTTTGGACCATATCCCGCCGGAATGCAAGCGGGTGCGGGAGCCTTTTCCGCGCCGTCGCCCTCACCGCCACAGGATCGGCGGGGGACGATGACGTGGAGCGGTGAGAACAAGGGCACCGGACCGAATGGCGGAGCGGCGGCCACCCCCTCGCGCCGGTGATGGAGACATTGAGCCGCGCGGCCAAGGCGTCGCCGATCCCGGAGCGGAGGCCAGAATCGCCGGGTCTCCGGATCCGCCCCAAACGATGGGTAGACGGGCGGTCTCCCGGAACGAGCAGCGGAGCCGCAACGCGGTCGGCTCGATGCCGCCGTCCGGACGCTCATAGCCGACAAAAAGGCGTTTTCCCCGCAGAAAACCCATCGGCATTCACTAGCGGGCGAACGCATGCCACCGGAGAACGATGTCGCAAGCGGCCAGCAATGCCACGTCCGTCCCGGAGGGGCGGAGGGGACGTCATGGGACCCGAGAAAAGGTCCAAGCACCAACGACCCGGCGCGGGCGCTTCGAGCGGCTGCAGCCTCCCGCCGAAAAGCCTCTCCCGCGATCTGCGGTGTCGGATTGGAATCCAGAAAAAAGCCCAAGCCCTTCGGCTTGGACTGAACCCTGCCCGTTAGAGTGTATCGATGCCGATCTCCCGGACCCGCTTCCGATCGCGGCAGATCTCCACGTATTTCCGGATCAGATCCATCAACTCTTCCGGCTCCGGAACCGCCATCAACAGGGCGTCGGGCGTGCTGTGATCCGAGGTGATCAAGCGGATGTTGCCCTTGGAGTACAGGCGGAAGACAAAGGGCTTCTCCAGGGTGATGTCCCGGACCCGATACAATTCCAGGTCTTCCGTCCGCTTGGACAAAATCCCGTCGGTGACCCGCAGGCGTTCCGTCGTCAGGACATAGTGCGTCGTCTTCAACTTCAATGCGGTCCACAGGGCGATAAAGATGGGAAAGATCAGCCAGCAGAACAACAGGCACAGCAAATAGGTTCCCCACCGGGCGACATGGGAGGGGGATCCTTCCCAAATCGTTTCTTCCTGCATACGGACTCTCCTCTCACCGGTTTTTTCCCGTTATTTTCACTCTATCTCTTCCCGGCGAAGTGTCAAGGGAAACGGCACACGAAAAGCCACCGACGGGAAGCAGCAGATCCCCTAAAAAATCCCCCGTGCTTCCGCGGGACGGAGGTCAAGGAAACAGCGATCCTCACTCCCCAAACCGGTCGGGAGAGCCCCCTTCCACCCCGGAAACCAGTCGATTCACAGCGGCCGCCCGCGGCGCCGGAGCCCAACCTCCGGATCTATGACCGGTCCCAATCCTCGCCGCGGGGATTCCGGGCTGCGGAATCGTCCCGCGGCACGTTCCCCTTCGATGACAATGCCACCGCCTGCCGTATCGCTTCCTTCAGGCTGCCCTCGTCGGCAATCCCTTTTCCGGCGATATCGAAGGCGGTTCCGTGATCCACACTGGTCCGGAGGATCGGCAATCCCACGGTGATATTGACACCGGCCTCCAGGCCCAACACCTTGACCGGCACATGGCCCTGGTCGTGATACATGGCGACAACGATATCGAAGTCGCCGCGCACCGCCCGATAAAACAGGGTATCGGCGGGATGGGGTCCGCTCGCGAGGATTCCCTCTGCCCGGGCTCGGGTCACGGCGGGAACGATCTTTTCCTCCTCTTCTCCGTCTCCGAACAGCCCGTTTTCCCCGGCATGGGGGTTGATCCCGCACACCCCGATGCGCGGCTTGGAGAAGCCGGCTCGGCCGAGCGTCTCGTGGGCCAGCCGGATCACGGTATACACCCGATCGGGGGTGATCCGGCGGATCGCATCGATCAAGCCGACATGGGTGGTGACATGAATCACTTTTAATTGGGGGGATGACAGCATCATGGCATATTCCTCGGTGCCGGTGAGTTGGGCCAATATCTCGGTATGGCCGGGATAGGGGTGCCCGCCCTTATGCAGCGCTTCCTTGTTCAGGGGAGCGGTACAGATTGCGGACAATGCCCCCTCCCGGGCCAGCTCCACCGCCTTTTCCAAGTAGCGAAACGCCGCATTCCCCGCTTCCGCCGACACCTTTCCGAAGGGCAGATCGGCGGGAAGGAGATCCAAATCCAGACAATCCACCACCCCGGGCCGGAAATCCGCCTCCTCCAGTCGGCGCACCGCCTTCACCTGGAGGGGGAGGCGAAGGATCCGGCCGGCCCGTTCCAACATTTTCGCCTCTCCCAGAACCAGGGGGCGGCACATGCGGTAAAGGGACGGATCGTTCAAAGCCTTCATGATGATCTCCGGGCCGATGCCTGCCGCATCGCCCATCGTGATGCCGATGACAGGTCGATGTTCCTTCATGCCATCTCGCTCCCCTTCAACTTATTCACCGCTTTTACCAAGGTGTCCTCTTCGCCGAAAGCCCCGGCTTTGGTCACCGCATACAGGGGGCGGGGGCCGACCAATTGTCCCAGGGGGATGCCCGGCGCGACCTCTTCCAACAACCGAATG
>JAJYSD010000419.1 GCA_021793745.1 Bacillota bacterium | reverse complement strand
CAGCATCCAGCTGACAAACAGCGGCAGGTGTATCCCTTTCGGCCCTCCCACGAACATGCCGAGGAAAAAGGGAACGGAAACCATCGCCCATCCGCCGTGTTCCCTCGGAATGATCGGTTTCATCGAAATCCCCCCAGTCTACTACGTCCGTCTCATCGTCCAGGACCTGTTTTGTTTCCATCGTAACCCAGGGCTCCCCCCGATATTGTGACAAATATCACATTTTCGCAAAACCTTCACCAACCCCTTCACCGGAGAGGAGGGTTCGATATGACAGGAGCGGTTCCCGGCCAACGGTTCGTCGATTATTTTCAGCCGGAACAGTTTCGACACCTGCACACCCTGATGACTTCCAAAAGGGTGCCGAGCGGCATCAACCTGTTTCAAGACAGGGATCGGGACGCTTATCTCTACTACATTCATGAGGGCATGGTCAAAATCGTCAACAACACCCCATCCGGGGAAGAAATCGCGTTGTCCCTCAAATTTGCCGGGGATCTGATCGGCGAATTGTACGCGTCCCCCGCTCCCTTCCAATGGACCAACGCCATTGCGATGACCGATACGCTCCTCGGCGCCATTCCCAAACAAGAATTGGAGGCCTTGTTGCTCCGTCACCCCGACCTGGCCCTCCGATTCATCCAGTGGCTCTCGGTCAACCAGCGGATTTTGGAGACCAAAATCTGCGATCTTTTGTCCTACGGCAAAACCGGAGCGCTCGCTTCCACCTTGATCCGGCTCTGCAACACCTGTGGCCAGAAAACAGAAACGGGCATCCTGATCCCCATGAAACTGACCAACCAGGACCTGGCCAACTTCATCAGCGCCACCCGGGAAAGCGTCAACCGCATGCTGAACCGGATGAAGAGGGAAAGGATCCTCAGCCTTCAGTCCGGCCGCCTGATCATCCACGACCTGGACCGCCTCCGCAGGTTGTGTCACTGCGACGGCCGGTGCCCCAGCCATGTTTGCATCATCTGATCGACCGTCAAGGAGCGCAAAAAGCGGCGCTCCCCTTCGGGGGTGCGCCGCTTTAACCATCCGCCGGACGGAGACACGAGGGATGCATCCGGTCCCGCCATGATGCCGCTTCCGGGTTTATCGACGTTGCGCATGCAAGGTCAAATCGCCCGGATCCCCTCCAAAAGCTGTTCCTTTTCCTCATCGGACAGGATGCGCTCCGCCATCGGGAAGAGCACATTCTCTTCCTTCCGGAAATGGTCGGATAAAATCTGCACAGCCTCCGCCACCTCACCGGCGGTCTGCCGGGCCACATCCGCTTCGATGGAACCGTCGATCTCCTCCATTCGGGCAAGAAAGCCGCCAAGGCGCCTCTTGGCCTGTTCGTGCTCGTATTCCATCACCGCGATCGGTCCCGTCTCCCGTCCGATATACTGGGCCATGAGGGGAAAGAGCACCTCCTCCTCCCGCCGCGAGTGAAGATCCAGCGCTTCGACAAAGGAACGGACCCTCTCCTCCAGAGCGCGCAGGGCCTCTTCCCCATTTTCCCCACGGGCATCGGAGCCGATGCTCCGGGCCGATGCCTCCAACGCCCCCATCTCCTTCCAAAAGGGGACGTGCTCCTCCTTCAACCGCTCCAACCCCGCACAAAGGGGACCGGAGGTTTCGGCAAAGCCCATCATTCCGCAGCCGATCGGCGTATCCATCCTCCTGACTCCTCCTTTCATCTCCCCTTATTGTAGAAGGGTGCCACCTCAAAAAAACGTGACGAACATCACACCGTCCCCTGTTGGGAAGAAGCGCTGTGCACCGATATATGGAAGCTCCCCTCACCCGCCAGGGGATATCCCGATGTCAACACCTCCCGCATCCCCCGGCGCACCGTCCTCACGATTTCATCGATTTCATCCCGGGTCGCACGATCTACATGAATCCCCATGGCCACGGTGACAGTGCAATCCAAGGAAGAGGCCGCCGCATAAGCCAGCTTCTTTACCAAATCCCCCTCCCGGTGGCCCGGAAGGGCATGCGTTTTCACCTGGATCCCGCCTGAATCCGGATATGCCGTGGCCACCGCCCCGATATGGGCCCGGCCTCCGGTGATCAATACGACGAGATCCCTCCCCATGGGAAAGGTCCGCAGGCTTATTTTCAAGGGTCGCGTCGTCACCGCCCACCCCCCTTCCTCCATCGGTTTCAAGTCGCCGATTCACTGCCCGCTATGGTCCAAAAAACGGGCCTTAGGGCCTGTGAACAGAGTCACCCCCGACGACATCGCTTGTGAACAATGCGTGTCAATTCGATTAACAGATGAAAACCTGTGATCGCAATCACAAGGACATCCCTCGTCTCATCCTATATTGAAATTGTCCTAAAACTTAAGGATGGGAGGGAGACGGGATGAAAACGGAACGCCGCACATCCCCCCGAAAATCCACGTCGGTAAGGAAGAATCTGTTGAAGCAGATCTTGATCGTCACGCTTCTGATCAGCTTTACTGTCCTCCTGGTCGGAGGATATTGGGTATATGAGTCGATGGCCCCCCGCCCGGCAAAGGTGATCAGCCCCGCAGGGGACGTGAGAT
>JAJYSD010000418.1 GCA_021793745.1 Bacillota bacterium | reverse complement strand
GATCTATCACACCCATCGCGCTGAGACAAAAGGCATGGGTGCACACCACCACATCCGGCTGCATCTCCTCCAGCCATTCCTGGAGCCGCCTCGACAACAACTTGCCCAGCGAAGCGCGGAAACGGTCGCTGATCTCCCCTTCCCGGCTGTAGGCGGCCCCCCAGAGGGCGGGTGCGTATTGAAGCGTGTTCAAATAGACCGTTCGGGTCAACTGCTCCAATGGTCGGCTCACTCGATGCATTCCACAACAGATCTCCGCATGGAGATTGGGTTCCACCTGGGACAACCCTTGATAAAGAGACCTGGCGGCCTGGTAATGTCCGTTGCCTCCGATTGTCTCCGTCAAAATGAGCACCTTATCCATATCCATCACCGGCCGGTTTGTGGGATTGTGCATCGTTATCGTACCCGATTTCGCGCCGCACCATCCGGCTCACGGGTGGTTTTCAGGTCCTCGCATTATTCGGCTTGCAGATACCGCTGGAAAAACTTCTCCTTTGAAATATATACCCGCTTCGGAACCAGTTGATGTCCCTGACCTTGGCCCTGGAGACGCCGAAAACCGTCGGGATGGCAATTGACGAGGATCATTTTAAAAAACCAGGACTTGAATCGTAGGTAGTGCCTGCTGCAAACCATATCGGCGACATCGAAGCCTAATCGCTGGGCTCCCCGGTGCAGGAAGGTGGTCCCCAGCAAGACCTGAATCTCCTGCGAGCGGGGATGATTCGCCACGTACCGGGCCAGGGCGGGAAGGGACCCCCGAATGCTGTTGACCGTAAACAGGGCCAACGAGATGCCCTCCAGGGATTGCTCCCGGATCATCTGTGCAAACAAGCAATTGTGCAGGTGAAGCTTGGCGTACCAATCGCCCTTTTTCAAGGAAACCCCGTCGGAGGTTACCAGGGGTTCCCCGCCGTAGCGCTTGACGACAACTCGAAAAAGATTGCGGTTTTCTTTATCCACGTACTTCAGTCGCGTGCAGTGGTAATAAATCTGATCCCAGATGCGCCACGCCGTGAGTAACCCACTGCTATTCATGGAAAGGTTCACCTCCTCGAAAGCCCACAAAAAAGGGTGTAGGCTTAGTATCCATATCTCCACTCTCCCATATCATTCCCGGCGGCGAAACCTTTCCGTTATCAGACCTTCACAGTGGGTTGACTCCGCATGATCTTGCCTGCGATGAGGACGAGGAGCACCATCGCGATCGGCACCGTCCAGGCAGGAAGGTGCAGGGGGTGAAGCACAAACCGCCGCACAATGTCGTCCTCCACGATCAGCTGCCCGGCCGTATACCCCAAAATCGCCGACCCGACATAGATCAGCCACGGCAGGCGGTTCATCACCAGCACCACAAGCCGGCTCCCCCACATGATGATGGGTATGCTGAGCCCCAGCCCAAAGAGGAGCAAGCCCAAGTGACCGTGGGCGACCGCCGCCACGGAAACCACATTGTCCAGACTCATCACCACGTCGGCGACAATGATGGTTTTGATCGCGCTGCTCAGATTTCGCCCTGTGGAGACGTGGGTCCTGCCTCCGTTTTGATTCATCAGTTTCAGCGCAATCCACAAAAGCAGCACGGCCCCGACGGTCATCAGGAGAGGAATGTTCAGAAGCCAAGCGGCGATCCCGGTCAAGGCGACCCGGAGAAACACGGCGGCACCCGTTCCAAAGAGGATCGCCCGCCGTCTCTGCCGCTCGGGGAGGGTCCGGGCCGCCATGCCGATCACCACCGCATTGTCCCCGCTCAACACCATATCGATCACGACAATATTGAAAAGGCCGACCCAAAAGGTTGTATCCATCGTGACGTTCCTTTCTTGGCTTTCGATCCGATCATGCGGCTCCTTCCTCTCCCGGCTCGCTTCCTGTCGGTGAAGGTGAGCCCCTTCGTCAACCCTGGGAAAAGCGGAACCGCCGCTTGGGCGGCCTGTCGCTCCACCAGGGGAGGCGATCGACGGTAAAGGGCTTCGCCGAAAGGATTCCCTCAAAAATAGGTGAACTCCTTTTCTTCTCCGGAAACCAGCTCAAGCACCTCCGTCCCCTTCACCGCCGCTTCCACCAGTCGATCCACATCCAGACGGGATTCGGTTTTCCGCGTCGTCTCCAGATCGGGACGGGTTTTGGGAGACCGGGGCATAAAGACGGTGCAACAGTCCTCATAGGGAAGGACCGATGTCTCGTAGGTACCGATCTCCTTGGACAGGGACATGATATCCTGTTTGTCCATCCCGATCAGCGGTCGCAGGACGGGAAGGCCCGCCACTTCATTGATCGCATTCATGCTCTCCAAGGTCTGGCTGGCCACCTGGCCCAGGCTTTCCCCGGTAACCAAAGCGAGGGCGCCCTCCCGGCGAGCCAACTGTTCAGCGATCCGAAACATCATGCGGCGCATCACGGTGATGGAATAGGATTCCAAGCATTTCTGGCGGATCTCGGTCTGGATCTCGGTAAAGGGAACGATGTGCAGGCGAATTTTTCCGGCAAACCGGGTCAGGATGCGCGCCAGATCAATCACCTTTTGCCGGGAGCGTTCGCTGGTGTAG
>JAJYSD010000417.1 GCA_021793745.1 Bacillota bacterium | reverse complement strand
CCAACAGTTTCCGGTAATCATCCTCGGGATAGGATCCCGGCTCCGTGTGCCGATAGTCGATGATCGGTTCGATCCGATAATCGGTCAAGAAAAGGGAGTCGACGTCCATTCCTTCGACCAGCACCTCCGCCAAGCGTTCGGAATTTCCGCCTCTGCGGGAGCTGGCATACAGTACGGCGATCTTCACGGCATGCCCTTCCTTTCCTGGTTGAGATGAATAGACTTTCTTTACCGGACCCGCATCATGATTATTTTATCAGACTTTCATGTTTCTCCTTCACAGACTCCCGGGGCAGGGGCTTTTCTTGATGTACGGGCAGGATTTGGATCAACGCTCGCCCCGCCCTCCGATGTGGACCGTAGCGGAAACTCGCACACTGGCTGACGCTCTTTGGGGCCATTTTTCACAATTTGTTTCACCACTTTATCATTGACGATGAGAATCAGTATCAATATAATCGTGAATGGGATCCCAATATGGAATCGGGGGTGAAGGCAGGAGGAGTTTCTTTTTTTCCTATGAGATGAGAATGATTCTCTCTATCATGTAGAAGCTGATAGGACGACTGAAAGGAAAGAGCGCGTGATTGCGCACAGCATAGAGGAAACGGGCCAGATTATGTTGAAAAAAAGGTTTCTCATCCCGGTTTTGCTTCTTCTTTCCGTGCTGTCCCTGTTTGTCGGGGTCAAAGAGATCCAACTGACCGGTTTGCTCCAGGGGGATCAGGAGCAGTGGCAGATTCTGTGGGTCAGCCGCCTTCCCCGGCTGATCAGCCTGATCATCGCGGGCGCCAGCATGGGGATCGTCGGTCTCATCATGCAGCAATTGAGCCGGAACCGGTTTGTTTCGCCCACCACGGCGGGAACGGAGGATTCGGCCCGGCTGGGCATTCTGGTGTCCCTGCTGCTGTTCGGTTCGGCCACCACCCTGCAAAAAATGTTGTTGGCGTTTCTGTTCGCCCTCTTGGGGACGCTGCTCTTTATGAAAATCCTGGCGCGCATCCGGTTCAAAAATGCCGTCTTCATCGCCCTGGTCGGCCTGATGCTGGGCAATGTGATCGATTCCGTCACCACCTTTTTCGCCTACAAGCATGACTTGATCCAAAGCATCGGAGCCTGGTTTTACGGCGATTTTTCCATGATCGTCAGCGGGCGGTACGAAATGATGTACATCAGCATCCCGCTGATCGTCATCGCCTATCTGTACGCCGACCGCTTCACGATCGCCGGCATGGGCGAGGAATTTTCAGTCAACCTGGGACTCAATTACCGGCAGGTGGTGAACATCGGAATGATCATCGTCGCCCTGGTGACGGCCGCCGTCATTCTGACCGTTGGGGTGATTCCGTTTTTGGGCTTGATCATACCGAACATCGTGACCATTCTGCGGGGGGATCATTTGCGGCAAAATCTCTTTCTCACGGCCTTGCTGGGGTCGGTTTTCCTCCTGGTCTGCGACATCCTGGGGCGGATTCTCATCTATCCCTATGAGATCCCCATCGGGTTGACCGTCGGCATCATCGGCAGCGGGGTGTTCCTGTACCTGCTGTTGAGGAGTCGGGGCCATGGGTGATCGGACCAAACTGATCATTCTTGCCGCGGTCGCCCTCGGATGCGTTGCCTTGTTTATGCTGACTCACCTCAGCGGCAATCTGGATTACATCGTCCCGAGAAGGGCGGCGAAGCTGGCCGCCATCGTCATGACCGGCGCGACCATCGCCTTTTCCACGGTCGTCTTTCAGACCATCACCAACAACCGGATTCTTACCCCGTCCATCATCGGTCTGGATGCCCTGTACCTGTTTATCAACGCGACGATCGTGTTTCTGTTCGGGTCTCAAGCCTTTGTCTTCATGGACGACCATGTGCGATTCTTGCTGTCCGCCGGTTTGATGGTGCTGTTTTCCGTCCTGTTGTACCGCCTGCTGTTCCGGCGGGAGGGGAAAAACATCTTTTTTGTCCTCCTGGTAGGGGTTATCATGGGCACCCTTTTCCGCAGCGCCACGTCGTTCATGCAGATGCTCATCGATCCCAACGAATTTCTCGTCATCCAGGACCGGATGTTCGCCGGTTTCAACAACATCAACACGGATTTGTTGTGGGTTTCCATGGTGACGGTGGCCGCTGTGCTTTTGTACTTCCTGCCCTTCGCCAAATATTTGGATGTCCTGGCGCTGGGCCGGGATCATGCGGTCAATCTGGGGGTGGATTACGATTATGTCGTGTCCCGGCTGTTTATCATCGTGGCCGCCCTGGTATCCATCGCCACGGCGCTGGTGGGGCCGATCACCTTCCTGGGGCTCATCGTCGCCAATGTCGCCTACCAATTCCTGTCCACGTATCGCCATGGGCCGGTGATCGCCGCCGCTGCGCTGATCAGCGTGGTGATGCTGGTCGGGGGGCAGTGGGCGGTAGAACGCCTCTTCACCTTTTCCACCACCATCAGTGTGATCATCAACTTCTTCGGCGGCATTTACTTCATCTATCTCTTGCTGAGGGAGAGTAAATCATGGTAGAGGTGCAAAACGTGACCAAACGGTACGGGGGCCGGGCGGTTGTCGACGC
>JAJYSD010000416.1 GCA_021793745.1 Bacillota bacterium | reverse complement strand
GGGTGAGATGCCAGGGCCTCCCTTCGCCGCCCAGCAGTACGTAGCGGATGTCGTCGAAGGAAGGAGACCGGTCGCAGAGGACGAGCAAACCGGTGTCGCTTTTCCCCTGTTCCTCCCTGAACCGGTGCATCGGCAGCTGATACAGCATCCC
Organism: Bacillota bacterium; assembly: GCA_021793745.1. GTDB lineage: Bacteria > Bacillota > Bacilli > Thermoactinomycetales > DSM-44946 > Planifilum. The sequence goes on along the minus strand of JAJYSD010000416.1, from coordinate 2,416 downwards.
TTCCTTGGCCCGCATCGTTTGCGCGTCGCGGGCGATCCCGATTTTCGGTTCCTTCTGCAACCACCGCTCGGCGCGGGCGATGGAGGAAATGTTCCGATGAAAGGCCGCCTTCTCCCGCCACTCGCTTTCTCCCAGATAGGCGTCGGCGGCGGAGGCGGATTTCCTGTCTTCGGAGGCGTACAAGCGCCACTGTGTGCCATCCGAGGCCCAATGCCCCTTTTCCTTCTCCTGGGTCAGGATCAACGGGTGGCCTTTTTCCTTATCTTCCTCCTTCACCACCTGGTAGTCCAAGGGAAGGGGAAGCACCGCCCCCTGCGCATCGTGGAGCCATACGGCGCGGATGGAGAAGTCCCCGACCGCCTCCGGCGTGCCCATCCACCTTCTGATTTCCGGATCCCGCCCCTCGTAAAAGGAGGAGAAATCGCCGTACCGGTGAATGTAGGCGCTGCGGAGGGCACCGTACACCGTGCCGGGGCGGGGAGGGAACCATCCGGTTGCCTTGGCTTCTTCGCCCATGGAAAAGGGTTTGTGATCCCGGAAAAAGAAGGTATCAACCGGTCGCAGCAGATATGCCCTCACGCTCTTTCACCCCCAGGCTGCGAAGGATTTCCAGCAGCTGAATGAACTGAAAGCTGGTCGGGACGACCCGGTGCAGTTTGACGAGGCTTTTCGCCAGGAATTCCGCCTGGGCCTCCCGGGCCGATTCCTTCAGCGCCCGGCGGAGCAGCCGCTTCAGTTCCACTTCCAGCAGTTCCTCGTTTCGGGGATCTCCCTCTTCAAAGACCGACAGCTTCCCTTCTTCCCGCTCCTCCTTCCGGGGAAGCAGGGGCAGGAAGGACTGGGAGAAGGTGAACAGGAAGGTGGAGGAGATTTCGCTTTTGACGGAATCCATCAGGTACTCGAGATGGGAGGTGGTCCATTCGTCGGGCTTTTGCGGATCCAACAGCCACGGCAAGACCACTTCCCGCTGTTCGCCGCTTCGCGCCAGATAGGCGAGGGCAAAGGCGTCCTTGGAAGACCCGTTTTTTCTCCGGAAGCTCTTGGCCCTTTTTTCCAGGCCTCGCACCCGGTTCAGCATGTGATACAGGGGATCTTTGCAGTAGGCGATGACAATGCCCATGGAGGCCGTCGCCTTGGCGTCCAACCCCTGCCCTGAGTCGCTGAAGGCTTGGCGCAGCTTCCGGGCGAGGGGAAGCGCGTTGTAAAAGGGAACAAAGGCGAGGACGTCATCTCCGCCGGCGTAGACCAGTTCGCCATCATACTCTTCCACGATGTTCGGGACTGTGTGCTTTGCAAACCGGCTGAGGCGCCGGCTGATTTCCCGGTAGGTGTCGAGCGGATTTCTGACGGTGCACTTATCCAGCGCTTTTTCTCCGGAGATCCATTGGCCCATGTCGTCGCCGTCCATCATCAGGATGGCGTAATATGTTTGACCCCGGGCGATTTTATGGACGGAGGGAAACGGTTTTTTTTCGAACAGCTCCCGTAAAGCCCGCTTGCAGAGGCACAGGGCGCACAGGAATTCGCCGTTCCGGATCCGACCTTCCCCCTCTTCCGCCCCTTCATATTGGCGGAAAGGGCTCGTCCGGTTGTCCCAGGTCTTTCGCAATTGCCGCCTCATTTCGCCGATCGGATCGTCGGCGTCCGGGGTTTCGCCGCACAGGGCGTCCCGCTCCCCGCAGATGGTGCAGATCAGTCCGCATTGATCGTGCGGGGGATAGCTCCGGTTGTTTTTGACCGCCGCCAACCGTTTTTCCACCTTGAGGCGGGCCTCCTCGAAGGAGCGGTCGTCGGGCAGGTTCTCCAGCGCCCAGAAAAATTCCAGGCTGGAGTCCACCTGCTTCTCCGCCTGTTGATACAATCCGGTTTTTTCCATGTCTTTCGGAAAGACGCGACGGATGGCCTCATGGCACAAGCGGATGAGCTCCTTCCGGACCTCTTCTTCAGTCTGCCGCGCCAGTTCGGCCACTTCCCGGGGCGCTCCCTCGATCAGGGTGACAAAGCGGTTGGGGAGGGAGGCAGCATCGCGCTCCCGTTGGGAGCCGCTTTTTGCCAGGTCGTCCCGCGTCACCGCCGGATAGACCATCTCCACCTGCCGGTGTTGTTCCTCACCCTTTTGAAAGAGGAACTCGATCGCCTTCCGGGCCAAATGGGACAGGAGGTGGCTGCCGCTCCACAGGTCCTCCGTCTTCCGGGCCGCCGCGATGAAGGATTGGACGGGTCCGATGCTGATGACGAGCAGTTGACGGTTCACGCGTTCACCCCCAGTATCTGGAGAAAGCGATTCCGCGCATCGCGGTAGTGGTCTTTATCCATGTCGCGGGAAGTGACTTCGGTGATGACCGGCACGTAGCCCTGCCCCACCCGGCGCACCGTGCAGTGCAGGGGGGAAGCGAAGCGGGGTTTGGAGGATCCG
>JAJYSD010000415.1 GCA_021793745.1 Bacillota bacterium | reverse complement strand
TTACGAGGCATACGCCTTTGCCGAAAGGACACCGGAAACCGTATCTCCCTTGTACCCCACGATCAAGCGGGTTTTTGAAATCGTCTTTTCCATCGTCTTTTTGATTGTCACCTTTCCGGTGCTTCTCCTGATTTCGATCGCCATCAAATTGGAATCGAAGGGACCCGTCTTTTATCGTCAAGAGCGGATGGGTCTTCACGGCAAAACCTTTTATGTCCTGAAGCTCCGCTCGATGCGCATCGATGCCGAGAAAAACGGTCCGCAATGGGCTGAAAAGAATGATCCCCGGGTCACCCGCGTCGGTCGATTCATCCGGAAGACCCGGATCGACGAGATTCCCCAGTTGATCAACATCCTTCGGGGAGATATGAGCTTGATCGGCCCCCGCCCGGAGCGTCCGTGTTTTACGGAGAAATTTGCCCGGGAGATCCCGGGGTTTAAGGACCGCCTGACGGTCAAGCCGGGATTGACGGGTTGGGCCCAGGTTAACGGGGGTTATGACGCGACTCCGCGGGAGAAATTTGAGATGGATATGTATTACATTCGGAATCAATCCCTGGCGTTGGACATGAAGATTCTTCTGCGCACCGTGTGGGTCGTACTCTCGGGAAGCGGTGCCCGCTAAAAGGATTGCGATGTGGAAAAGCAAAGAGGGAAATCAAAGCCGGCCGAGTCGGTCGGCTTTTTTCATGGGTCGAAAGGGCCGGAGCCGTCTCAGGAGGCAGACGGCGCCTTTTCGCCGGAAAATGCGGGGGGCCGGGGCAGGCAGCCGATTGCCGGTGCCTTCCAAGCGCCTGAAGGAGGGTTGGTTCCTTTCATACGCCCTTCCGCTCGATATAAAAATCGACCGTTTTTAAGCGGTCGATTTTTTGCGTTTGCGATCTATTTTTATGGGAAAGTTTTATTTCCAACGGAATTGATTAGGTGCCCTATTTCTGCGATCGAGGTTTCGGACCGATTAAAACAAGCCGCGCAGCGAATAGTAAATCAACAACCACAGGGGAACGCTCATCACGGTGGCGTTAAACAATCCGAACCAGAACGCTTTACCGACAACCGGGTAGTTCATGGGGGGCACCTCCGAAAACCTTTGCTAATTGTATTATACGTTATCACACCGCTCGATTGGGGATTTTTTGTCAATTGTAAACGAAATGTAATGCTGAGGTAATCTCGATGCCCCGAAGCTCAAAGGATCGGTCAATCTTCCCGTTCCCGGTAATCGATTGCCCCTTCGGTCACGGTACCCTGCCCGCCGGTGATCTCGGCGAAGCGTTTGATGAAGGATTTTTCCTCCCCGACGGGGATCCATACGGTCCACCTCACCTTATCCGTGAAGCGGGGCGGATCGGTGTCGTAACCGGCGGTTCGGAGGGCGTGCTCCACTTTGCCCATCTGGGAATAGTCCAGGGTGACTTCCATGGCCCGATGGAGCTGCCGGATCACGACGCCGGCTTCGTCCAAGCCGGCGGAGGCGGATTGGCTGTACGCCCGGATCAGGCCGCCCGCTCCCAGTTTAATCCCCCCGAAATATCGGGTGACGACAACGGCAGTATCCACCAGATTTCGGGCGCGGATCACCTCCAGGATCGGGCGGCCGGCGGTGCCGGCCGGCTCCCCGTCGTCGGAGGAGCGTTGCACTTCCCCGTTGCGACCGACAACCCAGGCATAGCAGTTGTGGGTGGCGTTCCAGTGGCGACGGGTGATTTCCTGGACGAAATTGGCGGCTTCCTCTTCGGATTCGACCCGGTTGACGTAGGTGATAAAGCGGGATTTTTGGATGATGATCTCCGTTTCTCCGTACTGTTTGACGGTGCGGTATTGCAATGGTTGGGTCATTGTAGCGTCAGCTCCTTATCGATTGGGATCGAAGGAGGGGTGTAGAAACAAAAAGAGGCACCCTTTTTGAAAGAGATTGTCGAAAGGGTAGCCGTAACGGTGCATATTTGCTATGATGGACTCGCATTCCATAAAAATATTTTGATTCCTTTTTTAGGGAAGATCCATCGGGGAACCATCCGAAGGGGGAGTCCGACATGTTTTATACCCTGGGAATCCATCCGTTCTACCATCTTCCGGCTCCGGAAGCTCTCTGTTTCCCTTTATCCAATAAAGAGCCCGGTTTTGTCCGGATGCGATCCGGCACAAGGGCCCGGGCAGAACAATGGTTGATTCCACTTTCCGGTTTAGATCCGCGAGGCTGCCACTGCTCGGATGTCGCTCCGATTCCCCAAGTGCGGGGACCGACTTAGTACTGGGTCTGTTCACCTTCATTCTCCGGGGCCGCACCCGGATCCGGCTGCGCCGTTTCCTCCTCCGGGGACGGGGGATCCAGTTCGAGGTGCTCCCGGAGGATTTGGCTGACCCGTTGCTTTTCAGCTTCGCTCACCTGTACAATCGAAGCATTTTGACCCCCGATTTGAACCCAGCCGTCCGTCACCTTTAGTTCGATCATGTCGATATTATCCTTCGAGATCTTCCGGTACAGGTCCTGCATGGCGAGCAGCTCCCGCACCTTGAAGCTGGTGGAGATATTTTCTCCCAGGATGTCCATGATCTGATTGACTTT
>JAJYSD010000414.1 GCA_021793745.1 Bacillota bacterium | reverse complement strand
CCTTGCTGAACGGGACGGGGGTTCTGGGTCATCTTCATCGTCTGAACCGGAGGGGGAATAAGGCGGGCCCTTTCAGGCCCTCCTTGATCGAGATGGGCCGGTCCCGGTATGCCTGCCAAAAAAAGGTGGGAAAGCGGCCCCCCTGAGAACACGCGGTTTATTCCCCATCAAACAGCTTCTTGTCGCGCAAAATTTGCAGGGTAATGGCTTTGGCGTTTCCACCGGTCGCATGATCCTCTGCCTCGATATTGGTGGCGAAGAAATAGGCGTTCCCGTCCTTTTCGACATAACCCACAAAATAGCCGTTGATCGGGATGCCGTTCAGCTCGGCATCCTTCCAGCCGGTCCCCGTTTTGCCGGACAGAAGGGCACCGTTTTTCTCTTCCAGAACCAGGATCTCTTTTACGATATCGATGTTTCGCTTGGAAACGGGCAGGTGGTAAGTGTAGAACCGCCGGAGGAAATCCACTTGTTCCTTGGGGGAGATCTTCAGGGAGGACTGCAGCCAGAAGTTCGTCAAACCGCCCGAGAGGTCCCTGTTTCCGTAGCGAAAAACCTGCAGATACCGTTTCTCCCGGACAGGGCCCACCCGCTGCGCCACCTCTTGAAAATACCAAATCGTCGAGTTCTGGATCGCCTCTGTCAAGGTTTGGTCCCTGTTCCATTCCGGAAAGGGGTATTCGGTGCCGTCCCACCGGAGGACGGTATCGGCGTCCTGCAACACGCCGGTCTGCAAACCGACCAGGGCGTGCGGAATCTTGAAGGTGGAATTGGGAGAAACCCGCTTTTCGCTTTTCTCTTTGTTATAAACCGTATACGTGCGCTTTTTGAGATCGTAGAGCACGAAGGTTCCGTCATACCCGTCGAAATAGGAGCTCAAGTCCTCATAAACCACTTTCTCCCGACGCGGAATGGACTGCTCCTTCGCATCGGCTGCGGAAAAGCTCCCCCAGCCCATCACCAACAAACCGATCGCCGCCAACAGTCCTACCTTCTTGGAGGTGGTTTTGAAAATTCCCAATATGTACACTCTCCCCTCTTTTCTGGTTCTATTGAATAGGATTTTATCATATCATTCCTGCCGTTCCATTGCAAACGCGGCTGCTTCTCCAAGAAAAAGAGCGGATCGCAAAGCGCCAAAGAAAAAAATATCCGTCGCCAAATTCCATTATTTCAAGGGACGGCCACGGTTGTTGAAAATTATGAGGGAAGCCTTTTATGAAAGGCCGGACGAATTAAAGAAGGTAATCGGAAAAAATACGAAAAAATACAGGTCCGTATTGAAAAAATATGGAGGCGTTTTTTGAAACGGCGCCCCTCAAAGAAGGGGTGGATCGTGATCAGGCCTTCCGATTAATCACGCTTGTCCGGGAACATTTTGAAAACCAATATTGGGCCGATCTAGAGAAGAACAACACGCTTGACGAAGCGTACCTCCGGGATTTCCTCGAGGAGAGAAACCGTTTTCTTTCTATGATCCGATTTGGCATCTTAAAGAAAGGAGGGGATGTCGAGGATGGAAAAAAGGGTCATACACTTTGAGGAGTTGTCTCCTGAACTTCAGTCCCTCGCCGGCGGAAAGGGCGGCATGTTAGCCAGACTGTACAGAAGCGGCTATCCGGTACCGGAAGGCCTTGTTGTTTTGCCAACGGCCTTTCGGGAGGATACGCTGAACAGGCAAGCCCGGAACGAGCTTCTCCTTTTATTGGGCAAGATGAGAAAAAAACAGCCTCATGCGCGATTCGCCGTGAGATCCTCCGCTTTACACGAAGATTCCGCTCAAGCCTCCTTTGCCGGGGAGTTTGAAACGGTACTCAATGTCCAAACGGATGACGAGATCCTGGAAGCGGTCCACGCGGTTTATCGATCGAGACAGTCGAAGCGCGTCGAGGTGTACAGCTCGGTTCAAGGGATCGATCCGTCTCATCCGATGGCTGTTGTCGTTCAGTTGATGGTGTCCTCTGAAATCTCCGGGGTGTTGTTTACGGCTGATCCGATCACGGGCAGTTTCACAAAAATGATCGGAAATTACGTGCACGGTTTGGGGGAGCAACTGGTTTCGGGCGAAGCGAATGCTCATCCCTTTCAATTGAGGAGACCGAAGGGAAAATATGACGGCCCCGGTGAACTGAAAAAATATGCTCGCAAACTCTATCGATATGCATTACAGCTCGAAAAGGAATTGAAAAGTCCCCAAGACATCGAATGGAGCGTGGCAGGGGGAAAATTGTACCTTCTGCAGACCCGGCCGATCACCACATTGACCGGCAATGTGGATACGTATGAAATCAACGACAGCCTCGCCGGAGATGCCCTGTGGGTAAACACCAACGTGGGGGAAGCGATTCCCGATGTGGTGACACCCCTGACCTGGAGCATCGTCAGAGAACTGGATCTTGAAACCCAAGTGGTCCCCGGATATTATCTCTGGTCGGGCAATATATGCGGGAGAATTTACTCCAATATCAGTCAAAGGCTGGCCGCCATCGCCGCCCTCTACGGGAGCTCAAAATTCGGGATGAAAGTACAGAATGAAATACTGAATGAAGTGTTCGGACAGATACCGGAAGGATTCA
>JAJYSD010000413.1 GCA_021793745.1 Bacillota bacterium | reverse complement strand
TGGCTCGCCTTCCGGTCCTGGCGGAGTTTTGCCTGCCCTTTGTGCGGGTGGGAGGATGGTTTGTGGCGATGAAAGGGCCGGAGGCGGAGAAGGAGCTGAAGGAGGCGGAGGGCGCTTTGCGAAAACTGGGGGGTGGGGAAGTGTTCCGGAAGGGCCTGTCCCTTCCCGAAGGGATGGGCGAGAGAAGGCTGTTGGTCGTGCAAAAACTATCGCCTACCCCGTCGGGATACCCGCGCCGTCCGGGGGTTCCGGCGAAACAGCCCCTCCGCTGACCCGGACAAAGAGAGGGCCGGTTCATTTCCCGGGAAATGAACCGGCCTTCTTGTTTGCTCAACCTAGGTTGTTGATCAAGTTTCTCAGGCCGCGGAGGGCGATTTGCCTTTTTTCCGATGCATTCAATGTCGAATTGTTTTCTTTTCCCTTGGAGAAGGGCATGATATCTTCCCAAGCGTTATAACCGTAGGGGTCTTCGAGCTGGATCGCTTCTCGCTTGAGGGGGTTACTGGATTGTTCCAAAATCATTCGGGCCTGTTCTCTTTCGATAAAGGAGACCTTCTTCTTTTCCCGTTCCAATTCGGAAGGCACGGATCGCTGCCGGCTGGCGTCTGATCGTTCCGGTGAATGGTGGCCGCTTTCGGCGGTTTTATCGTACAAATTTTTCGGGTTGCGCGCCGAATTCGGAGGTGGGGGTGGCAGTTCGCCCTCCTTCATGGCGTCCTTTTTTTCTTCGCCATCAGGGTCCAACTTCCATTTCGATGCCTTGGTTTGATTCCTCGAACCGGCTTCCTTCCGGACAGTTGCGGACTTTCCCCCTTTGGAATTCTCCCATACCAGCGCTTGCAACCGGTTGTCGACCGACTTTTCCGGGTTCGTCTTTTCCCGGTATATCAGCGGTCGGACCTTCGCAGCTCCGGCGGATCGCTGCTTTTTTCGGCGCGGCCGGTCCATGCGGACGAGGGTGTCCGGGAATTCCCTCGTATCCTTCAAAGGGGGGAGAAGAAGGGGGGAGGCATCCTCGGAGGTATGGGCGGAGTCCTCTTTGGATGCGATCCTTGGTTCCTCTTTTTGTCGGGTCTGGGTGGGGGTCGGTTGGTCCCGACCATTGGGCCGATCCAGCAGTTTTTTCCTCAAGTAGTTGTTCCTTTGTTGATAGATGGAGGAAGTTCTCTTTCGAGTCGAAACCCTGACTTCGCTCTTTGCAACGGCCGTCTCTTCCGGCTTTTCCGATTCCGGAGGGTGGATATTGCGGCGGAGCAACTTTTCACGAATTTGCATTTCCCGCTCCCGCAGGCTCCTGCACGAACCAAAGGAGGCCGGTCTGGACTCTCCGACGTGTACAATGGCCCCATCGGAGCCGGGAAGCTTGTGTTGATGTTGTTGGACTTGGGCTTGAAGGAGGTATACAGGCGATTCCCGGTCCGGTTGGTGAAGGGAGGTCTGGATGGTTACCGTCGATTGTTCCTTCGAATTGCCGTTTTCGTGTCCAGAGGGGATAAAGGCCTGGATCAACTCTTGATTCAACGGAGATTTGCCGGAGGTGCTCCACATCATTGAAGCGATAGTTCCCGGGGAGAGGGAGATCAACAGGGTGGAGCACCCTTCACGGGTGGCTGCCAACGCAGTTTCGCGCCCGGAACGGCCAGAACCAATGACGATGACGTCAAACTCTCCACCTGTAAGCTGCACGGTCGTCCCTCCTTTGTCATGTAATTCCCCGCCGGGTCCGGGCGTGAGAACGCGACGCGGTGGAATCCGCGCATGGCAAATGAATCCGACGGGAGTTCGGACCGTCGGGGTCCGGGACCCGCCGGAAAGGAACTGCCGGCATTGGATTCCACGGCGCCTTCTCCAGGCTCCGAACCGTGATGGAGAACCAGGTTCCCCGGGAACGCAAAGGATCCGGCCAGGGGATTGAATCTTACAGCCCTTACAACGGTATCAATCCCGGAATCCCCCAGAGGGAGGCCTCTGGGGGATGATCGGTTCTGTCGGGGTTTCGGTTAATCGTTTTTCTCCGTTTCTTCTGCGGTTTTGGGAACGGTGAACTCTTCATGAATGGCGGCGGCCACTTCCTGCTCGCCCTTGATCGGGACCGATTTGGATTTGGACTGGGTAAATTTGCAGAGGCCGAAGGCGTTGGCGAATTGCGCCTCAATCCCGTAATCCTCCGCAAAGATGAGTTTGTCCCCGAAGCGTTCGCGGTAATAGGGCTTAAACGGAATGGATGCACCGCCGGTCAGGATGATGTAGGTGATATCGTCGGCATAGTCGAGACGGTGCCAGACTTCGTCCACCATGGCCTGTCCGACTTCCTGGATGCAGTTCTGGACGATTTCCGAAACGTTGTATACCTTGCCCTTGAAGCTGATCTCCCCGGAGTGGATCACCCGGTTGAGGCTCCAAATCTGATACTCCTTGCCGGTCTTGTCGGGGTCGATTTCCCGGGTGAACTCCAACAAGCGTTTGGACAGGAGTTCGTAAACGCTTCGCATCGCGTGGCGGGAGGAGAAGCTTTGCCGCTTGATGATCGTCTCTCCGTGGAGGGTTTCCACATCGGAAGGGCCGAAACCGAGGTCGT
>JAJYSD010000412.1 GCA_021793745.1 Bacillota bacterium | reverse complement strand
GCTTCAGCCTCCGGGAGATCCACCGGGGAAGATCGGGGTGCCGGTTGCGCTCCGCCGGGGGCAGCTTGTGGATCTCGGGAGGCAAATCCCGGCTGATCCAGGCGGAGACGGCGCCGGCCCGGTTGGCTCCGACGATGTCCTGATCTATCCGATCTCCCACGTGGATGATGCGGCGCGGTTCCGCAAACCGGAAAAAGTCGGGGCAAGGTTTGGCGGTCTGCAGACGGTCCGGGGTGTAAAAGGCGGTGAAGAAGGGAGTGAGCTGGAGGCAGTCGGTGACGGGACGCTGGTAACCTTCGAAGCCGTTGGTGGCGACGACCATGGAGGCCCCTGCTTGCCGCAGGGCACTTAGCGTCGGCAGGACGTCGGAAAAACGCCACACCTTGCCGGGGACCGCGTGTTTTTCCACCAAGGACTTGACGGTAAAGGGCGGATCGTTGCCGATCGCCTCCCGGGCGATCGTTTTCAGGATATCATCCCAATCGTAGGCATCCTTCAGCCTTCCCTGTCGGAGGCGCCGGCGGTGTTCCCGGCCCAGGGCATCGTAAAAGGGGGCTTGTTCCCCCGGAGCATGGGCATGGTACCAGGCTTCGATCTCCGGAAACACCCAGCGGCGAAAGGGGTTGATCATCAAGGTGTGATCCAGGTCGAAGGACAGGATGAAGGGAGTCAGGTTCGATCATCTCCTCATGGTGGCTTATAATTCCATTGTACTCCTTTGTCGCCGGGATCTGCCCTTTTCGCGATAATATAATTGTGATATCATAATGATAAAAGGAGGGATGTGGATGCAGCAGGTCATCCAAGAAAAGCGGGCCTGGAAGACCAACGGTTTTGTGATGGCAGGGGTGGGATTGATCGCGCTCCTGCTGGGGGGCGTGCTCCTGTTGGCGGGGTCGGCGTTGGGGTTTTTCTTCCTGATCGTCGCAGGGCTGATCGCGCCCGGTTTTGTCATGGTTCAGCCCAACGAAGCCCGGGTTTTGATTTTTTTCGGGAAGTATTCGGGAAGCATCCGCGAGGCGGGCTTTTTCTGGGTCAACCCCTTTACGATCCGCAGGCGGGTTTCCCTGAGGGTTCGCAACTTCAACAGTGAGAAATTAAAGGTGAACGATGCCGCAGGCAACCCGATCATGATCGGGGCGGTGGTCGTGTGGAAGGTGATCGATTCGGCCAAAGCGCTCTTCGATGTCGACAACTACGAGGATTTCGTCGCGATCCAAAGTGAGACGGCCATCCGCTCCCTGGCCAGCCGTTATCCCTACGACAGCCACGATGACGATGTTCCCTCCCTCCGGGGCATTCCCGATGAAGTGGCCGAAACCCTGAGGAGGGAAGTGCAGGAACGCCTTCAGGTAGCCGGTGTGGAAGTGATCGAGGCTCGGATCAGCCATCTCGCTTACGCTCCGGAAATTGCCCAGGCGATGCTCCGCCGCCAGCAGGCCGCAGCGATCATCGCCGCCCGGAAGAAAATTGTGGAAGGGGCCGTGGGCATGGTGGAGGAAGCCCTGGCTTACATCGAGGGGAAAAACTTTGTCGAGTTGGATGAAGAGCGGAAAGCGACGATGGTGAACAATCTCCTGGTTGCACTCGTGGCGGAAGGAGATGCCCAGCCGGTGATCAATACCGGCACGCTGTACTCATGAGCGGAAAAAAACGATTCCTTCTTCGCCTCGATCCCGAACTCTACGCCGCGCTGGAAAAGTGGGCGGCCGATGAACTCCGAAGTGTCAATGCGCAAATCGAATTTCTTCTCAAATCCGCGGTGGTCAAGGCGGGACGGTGGAAGGGGCGGGGAGGAAACAAAAATCAAGACGAGGCCGAGTAGTTGAGTCGGGGGTTTTACCGTCTGTCTGCCCGGGTGGACGGTTTTTCCCCGACCGTTTTTTTGTTGGGCTTCACCAGCAGCCGGGTGACGCTTCGCTGTTCGATTTCCTGAACGGTGAATATCCATTCCCGGTACGTGACCTCATCGCCGATTTGGGGGACTTCCTGCAGCTGCGAAAACACCCAGCCGCCGATGGTGTCGTTGTCGGGATCGTCAATGTCCATTCCGAAATATTCGTTGACCTCCTCGATCAGCAGCCGGGCGTCGATGGAGGTGCCTTCTCCGGTGGTCTGGAAGAAAGGGCGTTCGTCGTCAAATTCGTCTTGGATTTCCCCTACGATCTCTTCGATAATATCCTCCGTGGTGACGAGGCCGGCGGTTCCCCCGTACTCATCGATCACGATCGCCATACCGGCCCGTTTTTTCTGCAGGATGCGGAGGGCATCCTTGATCTCCAGGGTCTCCGGAATCGGGATGGCGGGACGGGCCAACCGCTCCAAATCGGGGGTTTCGCCGGCCACCAGGTGCTCATACACCTCCCGGACATGGACAATTCCCCGGATATCGTCCTTGTCTTTTCCGCACAGGGGATAGCGGGTGTATTGGGTCTCCTTGATGGTTTTCAAATTTCGGTCGAGGCCGGCCGGGATGTACAGGCAGATCATATCCACCCGGGGCACCATCACTTCCCGGGCGACCCGGTCGGCGAATTCGAAAATTTTATCGAACAGGGCCAGCTCCGTCTGGTCGATGATCC
>JAJYSD010000411.1 GCA_021793745.1 Bacillota bacterium | reverse complement strand
CGGAGCTTTTCCGGATTGATCCGGCTGATGGGTTCGCCCTTGCCGGGGTGGCAAACCGGCGGTGACGGCGTCCATTCCGATGCGGATGAGGTCCGGGTTCCGGATGCAGCCCGTCGGAAGCCTAGCAAGCCTTCCGCGATGGGGCTTTTCCGCTGGAATTCCGGATGCGCCGCAACTTCATCTCGGGGTTTATCATGGGAATCGGCTCGGCGCCCTTCGGCGGGGCGGAATCCCGGGGCTTCGTCCGTTAGGATCAACGGAGGGGGGAGGCGGCCATCCTGCGGTATGTATGGCGCTTTCCGCGGAGGGCGATGGATGCGGCCAGCAGATTTTCAGGGGGTGCCATCCCGAGCAGTCCGGCATCGCCCAAGTGGAAAATGTCCGCCCCGGCCTTTTTGCTTTCCAGTGCGATCGCCCGGACGGTGTCGGCATCGGCTCCTTCCTGGGAGGTGCCCACGGCGGCCATCACCAGCCCTCCCTGGGCATGCACCCTTTCGGCGGCCTTGCGCAGCGTCGGGATGTCGATCCCCGGTACGGTGCCGGGTGCGGGCAGCAGCACCACATCCGCCCCCGCTTCTACGAAGCGGTCTGCCGCCTCCACCAGCGCGTCTTCCGTCCACCCCTCAACGGTGCCGGCGGCGTGCATCTTTCCGGCGATGATCATCAGTTCATCCCCGGCCACCTCCCGCACTCGATGGATTCCCCGAAGGATCGCATCCTTGGTGACGCCCGTTTTGGGGTTTCCCGTCAGACACACGAAGTCGAAGCCCAATGCCTGCAGCCTTTGGATGCTGTGTCGATTCAAGGTTCGGCCCGCGCTGATCGATGTCCGCTCTTCCATCATGGACGATTGGGGATCCACCGGCTCCAGATTGACTCCAAGGGGCCGTCCGGTCAAACGCTTGGCCAGGGAAACGACGTCCTCCCCCTCTTCGACGGGCAGGCCGCTGATGCGGGGATGGTCCACGTCGAAAAGGTTGAATAACAGCAGGTCGGCACCGAAGGCCCGCGCCACTTCCAGGCTGGAAACATCTTCGTAGGGGGAAGGGACGGAGACGATCAGTTCGGAGAGGAGCGTACGCCCTTCGGCGGCTCGAATCGAGGCTTTCAAGTCCGGTCCCTTCATGGCGGAAAAATCGCTGCCGTTGCAGTCGAGGATGCGTTTCATGCGCCTTTTCGCCTCCTTGTCGGGAAAAGATGGGGGTTGGACGGAGGGGGCAGACGCCTTCGCGATGGGCAGTCACCTTCCTCCGCCGAGACATGGATAAGGATCCTGCGAGTCCCCATGGAAGGATGGGGGGAGAGGGGATTTTCAAGGGGAATGCGTCCCCTCTCCGAGAGGTTCTCCTATTGGTTTTCCCTCATTTCATACCGGATCGCTTCCGCCAGCATATCGGCGATGGTGCCGACCACCACCTGGGCGTGTTGATCGTCCAGCTTGATGACCCCGGCGGCGCCCAGCCGCTTCAGTTCTTCTTCATCCAGGCGATTCGTATCGCGCACCCTGAGCCGAAGCCGGGTAATGCACCCCTCGACTTCCAGGATGTTCTCCTTCCCGCCCATGGCAGACAGGTATTGACGCGCCTGTTCCGACAGATCGCTTTCGGTCTTTTGCTCCGCGTCGCCTTCGGTTTTCGAGGCCAGCTGGTACTCATCGAAGACGCTGAACCCTCCGCTCTGGGAGGCCTCCCCTTCCGGTTCGCGCCCCATGGTTTGGATGTTGAAGAGCCGGATGCTGAAATAGAACACCAGGAAGTAAAGGACGAAGAACACCGCTCCGATGGGGATCAGCCACCAACCCTTCTCCGCCAGACCCATGTTGAGGAAATAGTCGATGGCACCCGCGGAGAAGAAGAACCCGTGGCGGATGTCCAGGGCATAAACCACTGCCATGCTGATCGCCGTGAGCAGGGCGTGGAGGACGTAGAGCACCGGCGCCAGGAACATGAAGGAGTACTCCAGCGGTTCGGTGATGCCCGTCAGGAAGGCGGTGAGCCCCGCACTCAGCATGAAGCCGGCGACGGCGGGACGACGCTCCTTTTTGGCGGCGAGGGTCATCGCCAGTGCCGCGGCAGGCAATCCGAACATGAAAACCGGGAAGAAGCCCGCCATAAATTCACCCGCGGTGGGGTCGCCGGCGAAAAAGCGGTGCAGGTCGCCGGTTTTTCCTTCATATTCGCCGAAGACAAACCAGATATAGGAGTTGATCACGTGGTGAAGCCCCAACGGGATCAGCAAACGGTTCAGGACCCCGTAAATAGCGGCTCCCAGGGCGCCGATGCCGGTCAATCCGTGGCCGAGCACATCGATGCCCGTTTGGATAAAGGGCCAGACATAGCCGAAGATGAAGGCCAAAACGATGGCCGCACCGGCGGTGACGATGGGAACGAAGCGCCTCCCGCCGAAGAATCCGAGATAATCCGGCAGCTTGATGGTGTGGAACCGGTTGTACAGCCATGCTGCGAGAATTCCCGCGATGATTCCGCCGAGGACACTCATATTGATGTCCTCATTGATGGCCTGGGCCCCTTTGGTGATGATTTCGTGGGCGATGTAGCCGGATAGGCCGGCAGCACCGTGGTTTTC
>JAJYSD010000410.1 GCA_021793745.1 Bacillota bacterium | reverse complement strand
CGCCATCTGATTCCCTTTGTGGCGGTGCTGGTCGGCTTGATCTTGAGCATCGGCGCCTTTTTCAGTCCCTTGGCCGGATACACGTTGCTCACCTTGTTCGGCGCCTATCTCACCTTGTTAGTGATCTCATCCTTTGGTATTGTCGGGAAAAAAGGCTGGAGCTATTTGATTCCCTGTATGCTGACCTTCATCCTACTTCATGCGAGCCGCGGATTGGGTTCCGCTGCCAGCCTTTTCAGCAAGCACTATTGGAGTAATGCCGCCATGACACAGGAAGAACCCCTTAAAAAAAAATTACCGACACTGCCGTTTGATACCAAGAAGATCCTGGAACTTCGCACCCGGTGTCAAAAATCGCGACGGGAAGAAGAGATCTGGTCGTGGTATGTCCTCCGGAGAATCTCCATTTACGTAACCCTGCTTCTCCGGAAAACGCCGGTGACGCCGAACGGGGTCACCTGGTTCAGCCTGATCATGTTCGGTCTGACGGGTTGGCTGATGTTGTGGGCGGAGCCCTGGGCCCTGTTGCTCGCCGTCGTCACATACAACCTCGGCTACCTGGGCGATTGCGTCGACGGGGAATTGGCCCGATTGACCGGCGTGAAAAGCCGTCAGGGCGTCTTTCTCGACACCTTGATCCGGGCGATCAGCATTCCGATCCTGGTCGCCTTCGCGCTAGGGGCCCACACGCTGAACGGAGCAGAGCCCCTCAACCTGTGGATCGCTACGGGAATTTATCTCACCACCCTGGCGGCCACTTTGGGACTGGCCATTCCCCTCGCCTTCAATCTCCTTCGCTTGGAGAACGAAAGCGATCCGGTCGGGGAAATGCGCAAGTCGTCGATGGTGTGGGAGTGGGTCGCCTTTTTGACCGGGATGCCCGGGTTCTTCGCCCTGCTTCCCGTCAGTCTCATTCTCGATACCCTGTCGGCTTTCTCCTGGACCGGTTGGTTCATCACCGTCTTTCTCGTTCTGTGGGCAGTCAAAACCGCCATGCGGCTGTATCTGACCGTGAAAAAGTTGAAGTCCGACGATTTACATGTGCGCCTGATGTAGGAAGCGTCGCGCTTACAAGCATCCATCGTCGGGAAAGAGGAGTTATTATGGTATGCTGGCAGAGATGATGAAATACAAGGAACTTCTCTATTTTCTCGTACACAAGGAAATTCGCGTGAAATACCGCAACTCGTTTTTCGGCTTTTTCTGGTCTCTCCTGGAGCCCCTGGGTTTGATGGTCATTTACACCGTGGTTTTCTCATATATTTTGGGGATCGATGGACGAGGGGGGATCACCATCGAGCGGTACCCCCTTTTCATCCTGTCGGGCCTCATTCCCTGGACCTTTTTTAACAATGCGATCCGAGGAGGCACCCGGGCCCTTTCCAGCAATGCCTCCCTGATCAAAAAGGTCTACTTTCCCCGGGAGATTTTCCCGACCACGATTCTGCTGTCCAATCTCGTAAACTTTTTCCCGGCCTTCGGGCTGGTGATCGCCGCTGCGCTGGCCGTCGGCCATACCATTCATTGGGACATGCTGCTCCTGTTGCCGTTTTTCATTCTGGTGCAATCGGCCTTTACCATGGCCTGCGTACTCCTCGTCTCCATCCTGAACGTGTATTACCGGGACGTGGAGTTTATCTCAAACCTGCTGCTGCGGGCCTGGATGTACTTGTGTCCCATCATTTACCCGATCCAGTTCGTCATGCAAAACGACAACGAGTTGGTTCGACAGCTGGCTGACCTTTATCTGTTAAACCCGATGGCAGTGATCATATCCCTGTACCACAGCATCTTTTACGGCCACAACCATGTGATCGGAGCGGGATGGATCCTATATACGATTGCCGTCACCATCGTCTTTTTCTTCATCTCCTGGGGGATCTTCAGACGGCTTAACCACCGCGTGGGAGAAGTGATCTGAGCATGGACGCCATCGTCGTCAACAACTTGACCAAACACTTTCGCAAAGCCTATGATAAAACCCTAAAGGGTTTCCTCATCTCTCTCGTCAAGAGAGAAAAACGGTATAAGGAATTTACCGCCTTAAACGGCGTCTCCTTCTCTGTCAAGCAGGGAGAATCCTTCGCCATTATCGGGGGAAACGGAGCCGGAAAAAGCACCCTTTTCAAGGTTCTGAGCGGAATCATCCGCCCCGATTCGGGTGATGTGCAAATCAACGGCAAAGTCGCTCCCCTCATCGAGCTGGGGGCGGGATTGAACCGGGATCTGACCGGCGCGGAAAACATCCGCCTCAACTGCGCCATCTTCGGGCTCAATAAGGAGCGGATTCAGGAAGTTTACCCGAAAATCGTCGAGTTCTCGGAGCTGGAGGATTTCATCCACACACCGGTGAAGTTTTACTCCTCCGGAATGAAAGCCCGGCTCGGCTTCTCCATCGCCATCCACATCGATGCCGACATCATCCTGATCGATGAGGTACTGGCGGTGGGGGACAAGGATTTCAAAAAGAAATGTTACGCCAAGATGGAGGAACTGAAAAACGCCGGGAAAACCCTGGTCATCGTCTCCCACAGTTTGTCCCCCCTGCGAAGAATCTGTGACCAGGGCTTGATCCTGGACA
This sequence comes from Bacillota bacterium, assembly GCA_021793745.1. GTDB lineage: Bacteria > Bacillota > Bacilli > Thermoactinomycetales > DSM-44946 > Planifilum. The sequence continues at coordinate 17 of JAJYSD010000410.1, read as the reverse complement.
AGGGACAAGTGGAGATC
>JAJYSD010000409.1 GCA_021793745.1 Bacillota bacterium | reverse complement strand
CGCCGACCCCCCGGAGAAAATCGCCATGGGAGGCCGGCGACTTTTCGGCTTGAAGGGAAGGCGCACTCACTTCCGTTCGCTGCCGCCCGGTTCCGGCTGGCCACCGATTCTCTCGACCACCCGGGATGCCACCCTTGTCGCATATTGGGCGGCCCTCCGAACGTCGTTGGTTCGCCGGTACTCGGCCAGGAAAGCCCCGGCGAAGGCATCCCCGGCCCCCGTTGAATCGACGGGCTCCACCGAGGAAGCCGGGACGTGGACGAGGGTTCCGTCCACCGACAACACGCAGCCCCTTTCCCCCAATTTGAGCACGGGATGCGGGACCCACTGCCGGAGCGAGGCGATGATCTTCGCCGGCTCTTCTTCCCCCGTGAGAAACTTCCCTTCTTCGTAGTTCGGAAACAGAAATGTGACGCCCTCCAAAAAGGAGAGGAGCGACTCCTTTTCGGACCGCAGATGATACAGGGAGCTCGGATCGACGGCGACGGGGATGCCCCGTTTTCGGGCTTCGCTTTTGGCATATAGGGCGGCTTCCCGGGTTTCCTCGATGTAAAAGGTGTAACCGGAGATATAGAGGAGCCGGCTCTCCTCAAACCCCCGAATATCCGCTCCGCTGAGCGACAAATTGGCTCCCCGGTCCACGATCATGGATCGTTCCCCGGACCGATCCACCATCACCAGGATCCTGCCGGTCTTTTTACCGGGATGGGGTGTGACTGAACATGTTACACCGCGTTTGCCGGCCTCCTCGATCAGATAGACACCGAAGGCATCGTCCCCCACCTTGCCGATCAGATGGCTTTGCCCGCCGCAGGCCGCGACCCATGCCGCCACATTGCCGCCCTGTCCTCCCGCACGGATGTCGATGTCCCCTTCCGCATCGGTCGCATAATTGACGAGATTCTGTTGGACCAAGATATCGAGCATGATGTCGCCAATCACGGTAATCATCGGTCATCCACCTTTGCGATGTTCGGAAATGCAAAATGTTCAAGGGGGCATCCCGCAACACAATTCAGCGATACGGTACCGACAAACTGCCCCAGGATTCGGTGCGCTTCGCTTAGCGGCCATTCTTCCGGCAAAAAGATTCCTTGAAGCGAAGCTCTGGAGATATCCGCCTCAAAGGAAGAATCATGCAACATCGTAGAGATAGCTCATCGCAACCTTTCCCTTCCAGGCGATGGAGAACGCATCGCGGGTCCGGGCTTTCATCGCGATCACCACGCCTTTTGGTTCAACGATACAAAGGGCTCCGGTAAGATGCAACGGATCCGATTGGAAGGCTCCTCCGGCACTGATTCAGGGCAGGGTTGCTTATTCCCATTGATCCGGCCTGCTTCCGCCGATTCGTCCCCCCTGGGATCGAGATGGCAACGCCACCGCTCGTCCTGCTGGTGACTGATCGGACGGAGCAACGGTTCGGGGAGGGTCGCCATCCCTCCCCGCTTATCCCAATCGCTCCCACAGATCGGATACAATTCTGTGGACCGACATCTCCGGCATTCGCGCCGAAGTGATCGGTGTTCGGAAATCCAAAAACCTTAAAACCGCACCAAGCCCTCTTTCACGGCTCAAGAATTTTCGCACGGAAGCCCCGTCCCAAAGGGTTTATAAAAGCCATAAGCCGTCCGGATTCCCATACTGAGAAAAGATATGATCCCTTGCTTCCCGGGCCAATCGGAGCATGCGATCCATATTTTTATAAAGCAGCTTCCCGCCTCGTTTCACTGCTTTCCCGGCGACAAAAACCGAATCCACATTGCCGGCATGGGCGCACTGCACCACAGCCCCTACCGGGTCATTCATGGGAAAGAGGTTTAAATCCGTGTTGCGAATCATGATGATGTCCGCCTCTTTTCCGGGGGTGAGGGAGCCGATCTTGTGATCCAGCTTCAACGCCCTGGCTCCCTCGATCGTGGCAAACTCCAGCACCTCCCTCGCCGAGAGCGTCAATTTCCCGGGCATCTTCCCTTCCGCCAACATCCGATCATTCGCGCGGGCTCGTTCCGCCTGTAATGCGAATTTCATTTGGGCGAACATATCGCCCCCCGTCGATGTCACCACGTCCACACCCAATACGGGCTTTCCGCCGCTTGCCAGAATCAACCCGGTCGCCGGATAGCCATGTCCCATCATCATCTCGATCTCGGGGGTTACGGTCACCGAAGCACCGGCGTCAGCAATCGCCTTCAATTCCTCCGGACGAATCGTATTGCTGTGAACAAAGTTCAGATCCGGCCCCAGCAGCTTTTCCCGCCGGAGCTTTTCAATGGAATGATCGACGGGCCCCCAGGTTCCAAAGCCGAGGTGCATGCTGCAAAGCACATCGAGTTCCCGCGCCAATTGAATATCGTGAACGGTGGCGCTCCACGAACTGAACTCCGGCCCTCGAATGGCCAAAGCCATCGTTAAAAGCTGGTCGTCGGAGGAAAAGTATTCCTTTTTGACCCGTCTGCTGTCCTCAGTATGCTTGAATTGGCTATCCCTGGACCAATAATCCCCGTCGCCCGGAATCCCATGGGCAAAAACCGCCCGGATCCCGGATTCCTTCAACCCCCGGATCAGCTCATCGGTATGATCCGGCGAAATAATCATCGACCAGTCCAACAGGGTGGTCACACC
>JAJYSD010000408.1 GCA_021793745.1 Bacillota bacterium | reverse complement strand
CGAAACGTACCAGACGATATAGGCCGGCATCAACCAGAAGTAGACCAGCGGGTGGCCGAAATACCAGAAAAGCGTGCGGCTGAGCGTCACGTTGATGGTATCAACCCATCCGAAGGACCAGGGGATGAGCTGCAACAGCACCTCCAGGGCCACACCGATGGTGGCGATCAGCCACAGGCCCATGGTGGCCACGGCCATAAACGCAAACAGCGGCGACAGCTTGCCCTGATGCTCTTTTTTCCACCAGCGATACTGGGCGAAAATGGCCCAGGCCGCAAGCCAGCTGCCGACAACCACCAGGGCGAGACCGATGTAAAAGAAGGGAGACGCTTTCATCGGCGCGTAAAAGGTGTACAAAACGGTGGCCTTATTGGAGATGATGAGAAACGCCGCGATGGCGGTCCCCACCGTCATTAGCCAAAACCCGATCCATCCCAGACGGCGGCTGAAATCCGTCAGCGTCCCGCCGCAGGTGCGGACGAGGCCCGAATATAAGAAGCCAATGATGAAAAAGGTGGTAAACACCAGAGCCATCAACACGCCGTGGGCGGTCAACAGCTGGTAATAATTCACCGGCCCCAGATCGATGACGCCGCCCCGGACCAACCCCTGCAAAACCCCGGCGACGGCACCGAGGAAAATGGCAGTAAAGGCGACGGCCATATGTGCGAGGATCAATCGGGAATCCTTCGGTTGAAACCGAAAGCCCGCCGCTCCCGGTTGTGCCCTTTCCATAGGAAATACACTCCTTTTTCAATGTTTCATACCTGCGTTATTTCACGATAATTTTGCCGCCCATCACCTGGTGCCCTGTACCGCAGTACTCATTGCAGACGATGAGATATTCCCCGGGACGATCGAAGGTGTAGGTTGCCCGGTTGATATGTCCCGGAACCACCATCATGTTGACGTTGGTTCCCGCAATTTCAAATCCGTGGACCACATCCGGTGAGGTGATTTGAAAATGAACGGTGGACCCCGCCGGGATCTCCATTTGCCCGGGTTGGAAGGAAAACATGCGGGCCACCATGACGGCCTTGTATTCCTTCTCCCCCACCTGCGTCAAGGAAGGCTTGTTAAAGGGTGCTTCCTGGGTAACCGTCTTCGGATCCACCGTAACCAAGCTTCCCGGCGGATGGGCGTCTGTGGCAAAGGCCTGCACGCCGACGATCGAAAGGAACAAAACAAGCGTGGCACCGCCGATGATCAGCCAGATCCGTTCGTATCGGTGAAGGTGCATCCTTCATCCTCCTTCTAATTGCGACTTAAGAACAGGGAAAAGATCGAAAACCACGTAACCGCAATAAATCCACCGATGAACAATACACCGACCAATGTACCTTTCAGGGAGGGTTCTTTTTGATCCGGAGAGCTTTTCCGATCCGGTTCCCGCTTCTCCTGCTGCGATACCATGTTTCCACCTCCATCCTGGATATCTGTTTTAAACATACCATCGCCCTTTTGCGGCGAGGTGTGATCTATTTCACAATTTGATACGCTTTCACGGAAACTTCATAATTTGGGCCCGCAATCTTCGAAACTCCCGCTTGACAAGGACTTTCCCTTCTTATAAACCGATGTCTCTCGGCTCTTCTTCGATAAAAATCGTGACATTGATCACACCTTTTGGTCCCGATTCCCGGTATGATCGTAATAAGCTGCGAGCACAAAGGAAAGTCGGGAGTGATCAAAACATGCTGGCCGTTTCCCATTTGTTGGCGGATGTAAGCTCCTACGGGGATTCCCTGCGCTTTACGTCCCGTTCCGCCGGCCATCGTTCAGGAACTCACAAAGGAGCGGGCCCCGTCGTCGTCTGGAACGTCACCCGCACCTGCAACCTCCGCTGCATGCACTGTTACTCGCAATCGGAAAACCGGAAATACCCCGGGGAGCTCTCTACCGAGGAGGCGCTCCGGGTCATCGACGACCTCGCCGAAGCCCGCGTGCCGGTCATCTTGTTTTCGGGGGGAGAACCCTTCGCCCGCCCCGACCTTTTGGATCTCGCCCGCTATGCCGTCTCCAAGGGGATTCGCGTCACCCTTTCCACCAACGGCACCCTGATCAGTGAGGAGACCGCCCGCCAGATTCGGGAAATCGGGGTGGGTTACGTGGGCATCAGCCTCGACGGCGTGGGAGAGATTCACGATCGATTCCGCGGGAAAAAGGGAGCCTTTGAGGGGGCCCTGCGGGGCATCCGGAATTGTCTGCGCCAAGGTCAAAAGGTGGGCCTGCGCTTTACGATCAACCGGCACAACGCGGACCAGGTGCCGGCCATCTTCGAGCTGATGGAAAAGGAAGGGATCCAACGGGCCTGTTTTTATCACCTCGTCTATTCGGGGCGCGCCAGCGTCCAATATGATGTCTCCCACGAGGAGACGCGAAGGATCCTGGATTTCATCTTCGACAAGGTGGAGGAGTTCGCCCGGAGGGGAATCGTCAAGGAGATATTGACCGTGGACAACCACACCAACGCTCCCTATCTCTATCTCCGGGCCAAACGAAAAGATCCCGAGAAGGCGGAAATCATCCTCCAAAAGCTGCGCAACAACGGCGGAAACCGCTCGGGGATCGCCATCGCCAATATCGACCCCCTGGGGAATGTGCATCCCGATCAGTTCACCCCCTC
>JAJYSD010000407.1 GCA_021793745.1 Bacillota bacterium | reverse complement strand
ACTCCTCGGACGTATTGTTCCAGGGGAACGCGAATCACCCGCTTTTCCTCACTCAAAAACACTCGAATCACCGGCTCATCGGCATCCCTCGGAATCTCTTGAACCGAGGGCGTCATTTCCTGGGGGGAGTTGTCCGGAAGAAAACTGACCAACAGCGTGGGGACGGCCAAGATCACCAGGAGAAAGACCAAAAGCGAGATCATCAACCATAACCCTTCGCGCAAGGAAACCGCCCTCCCGTCCTCATAAGCTCCGTTTCCCAAAACCGCCCTCCCGATGAAGAGGGGGCGGGGAACTGCAACCCACCTTCCCGGTGGGACAACCTTCCCTTTCAAATTATGAGCGGGCGCATCGGTTTAGAACCGGCAAAACGATCACCGGTCTCCAAAACGGAAAAAGGCGGGGCGGGGACGGGAAGAGGGTTTATTGCCTTTGCCACCCGAAAAGGCCCCACACCGCTGCTTGTCGATCCCAGGCGCCGAACCCTGGAAAAAGGATAAAAAAACGAAGGCCGCAAACCTCAACGGTTTGCGGCCTTCGCCCCGTAACGATTAAGCGTATGAGGGCTCCGTCATGGCCTTTTCGGTATCCACCGGCAAGCGTTCAATGTCGGCTCCCAGAGCTTTCAACTTTTCCACCAGCTGAACATATCCCCGGTCAATGTGATGCAGCTCGGTGACCTCCGTCTCCCCCTCGGCGGCCAGTCCAGCCAGGACCAGGGCGGCTCCCGCCCGCAAATCGGTCGCTTTGACTTGAGCTCCGGTCAGCGGCTGGCCACCTTCGATGACCGCCGTTCGCGCATCGATTTTGATGTCGGCACCCATCCGTTTCAATTCCTCCACGTGCATAAACCGATTCTCAAAAACGGTCTCGGTGATCACGCTGGTTCCCTTGACGGTCATGAGCAGGGCCATGAATTGCGCCTGCATATCCGTGGGAAACCCGGGGTAGGGAAGGGTTTTGACATCCACCGGACGGAGATCATCCGTCGCCCGGACGTGAACCCCGTTTTCCCCTTCCATCACGTGGATGCCCATCTCGCGCATCTTGGCAATGACCGGCCCCAGGTGATCGCTGATCGCCCCTTCGACGAAGACTTCTCCGCGGGTGATCGCAGCGGCCACCATATAGGTCCCCGCCTCGATCCGATCCGGGATCACGGTATAGGACGTGCCCCGGAGCAGGTCGACACCCTCGATCCGGATGGTGCCGGTCCCGGCCCCGCGCACCTTGGCCCCCATCGCATTGAGGAAGTTGGCCAAGTCGACGATTTCCGGTTCGCGGGCTGCGTTTTCAATCACCGTTCTTCCCTTCGCCAGGGTGGCTGCCATCATGATGTTTTCCGTCGCCCCGACACTGGCAACGTCCAAATAGATGCGGGCACCCCTCAACCGGTCGGGCACTCGACCTTCGATGAACCCTTTGCCGATTTCAAAGACCGCTCCCATCGCTTCCAATCCCTTGAGATGCTGATCGATGGGCCGACTCCCGATGGCGCATCCCCCGGGCAGGGGAATGCGGGCGTGTTTCTTCCGTGCCAGCAGCGGTCCCATCACGAGGAAGGAAGCCCTCATTTTCCGAACCAGCTCGTAGGGGGCTTCGGTTTGGGTCACTTTTTCCGCGCAGATTCGGATATGGTCCTCGCCCAGTTCCGCGGATACTCCCAGGCTTTGCAGCAAAGCGGTAATGGTCTTGACGTCTTCCAACAGCGGGATCTCATCGATCACGTGCTCCCCGCGCGCGGCCAGGATGGATGCGGCGATGATCGGCAGGACGGCGTTTTTGGCACCGTGCACCTTCACCCTGCCTTTCAATCGCCGGCCACCACGAACAACAATTTTTTCCAAATGACTTCCCTCCGCGTTGTCTAATATTCGACGGTGATAATGGGTGTGCCCAGGGTCAGGATCATTCGTTCGCTGCGACGATCCATCCGGACGGCAACCTGTAAGTTCATTGTACCACCTTTCGTCTGCAATCCGCCCCGCAAAACCGGTGAAAAGGCTGAAATGCTGGTGGTCCGGTCCGTTCGCATCCCTTCGACTTCTCGCGCCTCCAGCCTTTCCAGGACCTGGCGAATCGTCTCTTCCGGATCGGCCCCCCCCGGCCGGCTTCCCTGGATGGAAAATTGAATGTGGGGATCGATGCCGTTACGGATCAGAAGCTTCTCCAGCCGATGCCGGAAACGGGACCACTCTCGGTCGGAATGTCCGCGGCCGCTCAACTGAACGGATATATAAGGACGGTTTTTTTGCAATTCGACCCTATCGTTGATAACGTTCAATCGGACCTGCAAGTTTCGTTCCCATTCCCCCTCGGCGGTCCAGCGATGACCGTGCCGGTCCTCGGTCTGTCGCGCCGGCCCTAGATCGAGATCCCGGCTCAGCTTCCGGGCCAGCTCAAAAACCTCCTTCCGGGACCAGGGGGTCTGGGTCCGACCTCCGTGATGCAACACGATTTTTTCCGGCTTTCCCCCGACCTGGTGGAAAACATCGATCAACCGCTCCGCGTCACCCGCCGGAGACCCTGATCCAACGGACAAAAAAAGGATGAAGAAAAAAAGAATTCCGCCAATTGTTTGCTTCCAATGCATGGATGATCCCTTCCCCCATCGCTTTTTAAATATACATTCTGGT
>JAJYSD010000406.1 GCA_021793745.1 Bacillota bacterium | reverse complement strand
TTCCCCTTCGGAAGCAAAAGCCTACTTCATGTTTGTACTGCTTTCCATCCTGTTGACGCTCTCTTTTCTCAGCCTGGCCATCCTGATCTCCGCGGCGGCGAAAAGGCGGGTGACCGCCGTGGTCGGCGGCATCATCGGCTGGTTTGTCGCCGTGATGCTCTATGACATCGCCGTTATGGGGGGAGCGAAGCTGTTTGCCGGCAAAATGGTCGATTATTTCCTCCTGGTTTCCCTGTTGGCCAACCCCGTCGACTCCATCCGCATTTTGGGCATCGTGCATCTGGGGGGAGAGACGGTGTTCGGTCCCAGCCTGGTATCGTTGACCCGGCTGTTGAGCGACGTATCGAGCAATATTCTTTTGCTGTCGGGAATCACGATCTGGATGGTTGTCCCCCTGTCCCTGGCCATTTCCGTCATTCAAAGGAGGGGAGGGGTGTGACTTTCTGTGTGGAGGTGGAGCATGTCTCCAAGGCATATAACGGGAAAAAAGCGGTGGACGACCTTTCCTTCCAAATCCGACGCGGAGAAATTTTTTCCCTGTTGGGACCCAACGGAGCGGGAAAAAGCACCCTGATTCGGATGATGACCGGACTGATTCAACCCGATGCCGGCCAAATTCGGATGAACGGAGAGCGGGTCCTGCCCTTCAAAAAGGAAGTCAAACGATATTTTTCCTTTTTGCCGGAGACGATGTCCCTGTATCCCAATCTGACGGCGGGTGAGACGCTGCGCTTTTTCTCCCGCTTGCAGAAGACTCCCCCGGCCAAATGGGATGAAGTATTGGAAGTTGTGGGGTTGTCGGGGTTCAAGGATCGGAAAATCGGCGGTTTTTCCAAGGGAATGCGGCAACGGCTGGGATTGGCGGTTGCGCTGTTGGATGAGGCGCCGCTTTTGATATTGGACGAACCCACTTCCGGATTGGACCCCTATTGGGCCTCCCGGTTTAAGGAGATTATCCGTCAGAAAAACCGAGAGGGTACCAGCGTGTTGTTCGCCTCCCACGATCTTTATGAGGTGGAGTCCTTGGCGGACCGGATCGCGATCCTGAATGAAGGAAAGCTCTACTATTTGGGAAGCGTTGACGACCTCAAATCGAAGCATCCCGCGGAAATCCGGATCCGGGTTCGGTTTGAGACTTCCCAGGATCCCGCCGGATTGTCCCGGGAGTGGGGGGTTCCCGTCACCCGAAAGGGGGACTGGTTCCAATTGATTTGCCGGAGAGACGACAAGGTGAGGATTCTCCGTTCTCTGGAAAAGGGCGGCAGAACATTGGCGGACATCCGCATCCACGAGACGACCCTGGAGGAGATCTACCGCGCCATTTCCCGGGGAGAATCAGGGGGAACTCCGGGAAGTAGATCGTATGGGGGAAGGTGATACTCCCTCCCAAGCCTCGGCCTTTGCCAGCGGTCTCACGGAATTGAAACGCTTCCTCATACACCAAAACCCGGCGTTACCGCCGGGTTGTTCCGTCATCCGATTCCGTTTTATTTCTTATCCACTGCGATCCGGAATTTTCGCCAGTTGCGGATGCCGTAGAACAGGTTGATCAGCCCCAGGATCAGGATGAAGCTGATCAGCAGGGCGCGGATCCAGTGATGGGTCGGCAGGAGCAATTGGAAGGCGCCGATGGCGATAAACAGGATGCCCATGCTGATGTTGGTCTTCGCTTGATACAGTTTCCGCTGGTTGCCCTCGGTCCGGCGGGATGCGTAACTGTTGGCGAAAAAGAAAATGGTGGCGATAATGATCGCGACGAGAAGAAGCAGGGAAATCGCGTTCATGGTTATCCTCCTATCGTTGGTTCCACCCCTGGTGTGATATCGTCGGCGGTGGCGGTTGCGATCGCGCAGGAGAAGCGGTGCGCGGGGTATGATATCGCTTCATGAGAAGCTTCCGGTTTATGTATTTGTCACACCGACACCCGGAGGGTGAAGGCGTGAAACCGTGTTCGCAAAAGAGAGTCCAATCATTAAAGGGCGGTTTGATTGGATTTTTCAGGGATGAACCACCAACCGAGCGGGGTCCGGTCGATGTATACGTTCAAGTTGAGATGGGCCAGGCCCCTTTGGATCAGCCGGGCCACTTCTTCCGTCTCAGCATAGGCGGAATAGCCCCGCTTTAGATTTTCCAATTTCTCTTGGGCCAGGATTTTGCGGTTGATGATCATGGTGAATCCCCCTTTCAAAAACCTCCCTCCAGCTCTATAATACCAGAAAAAGGTCGATTGCGATTTTCGGGGGTGTGTCGAGTCCTTGACAATTTCCCCTGTCTAATTGGAAGATTCATCGGCTTCTGCCTTTTCCTCGGCTTCCACCCAGATTTTCAGTGTCGAATCAATGAAGGCGATATATTTTAATTGAAGGCGGATTTCCGTCTTCCGGTTGTTATCATCGGAAAGGAAAACGGTCCGGTTCCGCAGGATGGTGTCCAAAAGGTCGGGGTTGTTGCTGATCCAGGTAACCGATTTTCCGATGAAGGGTTCCACCTGTCTTTCCACTTGGTTCTTTATCTCTTCCTGTCCGTATCGGAGAGAGCTGATCACATCCACTTGAATTTTTTGGATCTCCTCGGAGCTTTCCTGTCGCCGGGCATCTTTATCCAGCTCCTCCTGCAGGCGCAGGATTTCTTTGTTT
>JAJYSD010000405.1 GCA_021793745.1 Bacillota bacterium | reverse complement strand
TTCGCAGGCCTTCGGCTAACCTTTCCAGCGCAGGACTTTGCCGCCAATCTCCCACCATGGTAAACGTGGACATTCGACATCTCCTTCCATCAATTCTTCCCTAACCATTTTTTCCAAATAAAGGAGTGATCATGCCGAAGGTCCTCTTACAACGGATCGCTTGTCCAAGTGAAATTCCCTCGAAGAACCGGTTCCGCATTCGCCCCCTTCTGGCCGGGGTGTCGGCTCCCCTGAGGTTTCTCATTTGACCGTTTGACCCCTTTCAGCGGATCGGGAAGCCGCGGGATTTTGGAGGGTTTGGGCTACTAACGGGGGAGGAAGCGGTAGAAAAACATGATCAACGGTCCGGGTTGATGTGCCCGGCGAACCCGCCCAAAGGGATTCGATTCCGGTTCTCGGTGATGGCAAGGGGATGGATCACCCCATCGCCCGGAGGATCAAATAGGCGGTGAACAGAAGCAATGTCAGACCATTGACCATCCGGCCGGCCTGCCGGATTTGCGGGATGCGATCAAGCTCGATGATGCGGCTATCGATGGTTCGCAGAATTCCAAAAAAGGCCGCTGGAAGGGCCCGGCTGAATCCGTAAAGCGCGCCAAACAGGAGGCCGTGGACAGGGTCCTTGAAAAAGCCGAGATACAGATAGAGCAGGTGGAAGATGATGTGCGGGATGTACGTAAGAATACCCGCGCCCAGTATCAGCCCCCACACCGCCATGTTTCGCATCGGCGGACCCGAAACCCAGCTGTGCGGGACTTGCCAGCGGTTTTGGGGAACCGGCAATCGGATCACATTCCATTCATGGAGGATGAAGACCGCGGAAACCGGGATGAGTAACGAGAATTTGACCCCCGGCGGCAGCCCGAAAGCGATCAAATACACGATGGCGGTATACAAAAACCCGATCCCACCGCCGGATAGGGCGGCACTCCCACCGTAGACGAGAGAACGAAGAATGACTTCCCGCTTTTTCACCCTCTCACCGAGAGGGGCGACCGACAGGGTCGCATTGATCCCTCAGACCGTTCCGATGGTGGTGATCCCCGCGATGACGGCCAGGAGAACCGGCAGGCTGTTTTCCGGCAGGATCCAGTCGGTCATGCTTTCCCTCCTCATTTCCTGAAAGCCCACTTACATCCGCAAGTGTAGTCGTTTTTGACGCAATCGCAACAGACAAAGTAGTAGGGGCAGCGATCGGATGTGGCACACCAACAGCCTGTGCCTCGATACAGCCCTTTCCACACGGTATAGCCGTCGGGGCACTTGGAACCGCTGCCGTGGCCCGGACAATGGGAGCAATATCTCCCGCCCGGCGGATGACAATCGCACACATCCCACCATGCTTCGCACCAGCGGGTAGAGGCGCTGATGGAGGCGGGTTTCCGGGAGAGCTCCATCAGTTTGACAAAGGCTGCTTTCAGGGATTTTTTGAGGATGGCATGGCGGTCCACTGCCCGGGCCCACTGTTCCGCCGATAATTTGAAGAAGGATTCGATTGATTGGATCATCCGGATTCCCTCCTATCCCGCGTTGGACGAGTGTTTCTCCAGCTCTTCCAACAAACCCTCGATATGTTTTTTACCGTTGCACAACCCCTTGCCGCCTACGACTCCCTTTTCGTCGAGGACAAAGGCGAAGGGCGTTACACGGACGCGGAAGTCGCGCAAAAATCGGTTCCTTCGATCCCAGAGGATTTTCCCGAGGATTTCACGGCCTCTCACAAACTCCTCCAATTTTTTTCTGTCGCCGACTCCCATCAGGACAAAGTTCAATCTTTTCTGGTATTTTATACAGCACTGGTTCCATTCGGGAATGAGGTCCTTACAGGCGCCGCAATTCGGGGAAATAAAGGCCATGACGGTCGGTTTGCCTTCCAGTTCCTTGTATGTAACCACACGGGTGGTTTTCAAATCCTCCCCGACAAATTCGGGTATCGAATCTCCGATCGGAATCCCGTCACGGGAGATGGCATCGGCGGATTTTAGATACACCTCGCCAAACTGACGGAAAAGGACGAACAGACAAAAGAGGACCAGGAGTTGGACAATCCAAAGCAGCAGGTTGGAGTAGAGCAGAAACGTTTCCATGCGACCTCGCTCCCTAATGATGGTTTTTTAGGGTATCCATGGCCTTGGTGTGGTAAGACCAGACGGCTTGGGCCGTCAAAAAACCGACGGTCAGGAAACTTCCGAGGAGGACGGTGTTCAAGGACAGATGAACCGGATGAGCGGTGGCGCGGATCAGCACGATGAACGCCGCAACCGTAAGAATCCCGATTTTGATCAGGGTGAATCGGTCCGCTTTGGCATCGAAAAACTTGCCGTAGCAACCGCAGTCGATGGTTTTTTTCGTGCGCAGGATGGTTGAGACGGCGTAGGCAAAGCTGAGGAGCAGCCCGAGCAGGATGAGGACTCCGTAAATCGCGGTTCCTCCATGTAACAATAGCGCCGCTCCGAACAGTTCCGTAAAAGGCAGGAGGATCCCGAAGGCGGCAGCGATCGGGTCGGGCAAAACGCCGTAAGCCACCGTCAATTCCTTGAAAGCCGGAAGGTTGATGATCTTGGGCACGGCGGAGACGACGAACATGGTGCACAAAAACACGGCAAGGACATCGGCGATCATTTGCATCAGACCTTT
>JAJYSD010000404.1 GCA_021793745.1 Bacillota bacterium | reverse complement strand
TCTGGTTGGTGTTACCACTTAAGTACAAACAATAGCCCTTTCTTTTTACCCATCACCCAGGTCCGATTTTGGCATTAATTTATTTATTCTAACATAACAGGCTTGAGTGAAAAGGGATTTCCCACAAATTGCTAAACTTTTTTCTTGAATTCTCGGACGAAAGGGGCATGCGGGAAGGCTCGTTTCGGGGCGATGTCGAACACCATGGGTGTTGAATGATTATAACGTTATTATATCGTTGATGATTCATGCTCTCCAGCCGATCTTTCGTTCGGGGGATCGGGAGGATCGATAGAAAATGCATTCAAATGAATAATGATTCCGCTTACATGCGATATTAAAAAAATTTGTGACTTCCGCTTCCTGCCGTCGATCCATGTCGGCTTTTACTCCTTCTATTCCTTTAAATTCCAACGGAGGGCGGTTCCTATTCGCCCGATGGATGCTCGATCCCTCTTTTCCAACCATTGGACGAATCCGGTGGAGTTCGCATGGACGTCGAACACCAGCCCTCCGGTCCGGCACATGCAGCGGAGCCGGATACCATCGCCAATGGTTCCGGTGGGCTCTCGGGTGGCTTCTCATTTCACACGGTTATGGCGGCGCCAGGGAGATGTCACAGCGGCGCTGGACTTCCTGGAAAGTGGTCATGAGAAGTGCAGGTTTGCGAGGGCGATGCACTCGATCCGCTTGGACTGAGCTTGCGTAAAATCGGTGATCGGGGGCTCGATCCGGCAATTGGCGGTGGTCATTTTCCGCCTTGCAGGGGGGCATGGGGGTGTGCGAGGCACTTTGCCCAGGGTGCGCGCCGCGTGCGATGGGCGCGGCAAATCCTGTGGCGTTCAACCTTTTCGGCCGAAGGTTTAACCCTTCGGCCGAAAGAGGAGTGCGGCGATAAATCCGAAGATGATGGCTGCAGAGATTCCGGCGCTGGTCACCTCAAAGATCCCGGTGATCACGCCGACCAGCCCATGTTTCTCGGCCTCCGCCATCGCTCCGTGTACAAGGGCGTTTCCGAAACTGGTGATGGGAACCGTCGCTCCTGCGCCGGCGAAATCGATCAAGGGTTCATACAGGTTCAAACCATCCAGAATGGCTCCCGCCACCACCAGGGTGCTGGTGGTATGGGCGGGCGTCAGTTTGAACACATCCATCAATAGTTGACCGATCACGCAGATCAATCCGCCGACAACAAACGACCAGAAAAAAATCATCGGGACGACTCCTCCCCGGCGTGGATCGCCACTGCATGGGCGATGCACGGTATGGTTTCCTTCTGCTGGTAGCTCAAGGGAGACAAAAGAGCCCCGGTGGCCACAATCAATACCCGCTTCAGCTCTCCCTGGAGCATCCGGTTCAACACGTGCCCGTAGGTGACGCATGCGGAGCTGGCACAGCCGCTCGCACCGGCGAAGACCGGCTGGTCATCCCGGTAAATCATCAGCCCGCAATCCCCGAAGACACCCGGGGGAAAGATCAATCCTTGTTTGGTCAAAAGCTCCGTTGCGATGGAGTGGCCCACTTTCCCCAGGTCTCCGGTCAGGACCAGGTCGTAGTCTGTCGGTGAGAGTTGGAGATCCTGGAAATGGGTCTTGATGGTATCCACCGCCGCCGGCGCCATGGCCGCCCCCATGTTGAAGGGGTCCGAAATGCCCTTATCGATCACCCGGCCGATGGTCGCCGAAGTAATCCGCGGTCCCTTTCCGCTGGAAACCACGACGGCGGCGCCGGCTCCGGTAACCGTCCACTGGGCGGTGGGGGGTTTTTGCGCTCCGTATTCCGTCGGATACCGGAATTGTTTTTCGGCGGCCCCGTTATGGCTGGCCGTCCCCGTCAGCACCCGGTCGGCGAAGCCGGCGGATACCATCAGAGCAGCCAGGGCGAGGCCTTCCATCGAGGTGGAACAGGCCCCGAAGAGTCCGAGGTAAGGAATCGACAGGGTCCGGGCGGCAAAGCTGCTGGTGATTATCTGGTTTAAGAGATCTCCGGCCAGGAAAAATTGGATTTCTTCCTGCCGAATTCCCGATTTTCGAATGGCGGTTTGACAGGCCTGTTCCAACAGTTTTTTTTCCGCCTTTTCAAAGCTGTCCTGTCCCAACCACAAATCGTCGAAAAGGAGATCGAAATCCCCTGCCAAAGGACCTTGCGCTTCAAAGGGGCCTCCAACGGCGGAGGAGGCGGCGATGATCGCTTCATGATCGAAGATCCACGTGCGTCCCTTGAGCACTCAACTCCCTCCCAATCCCATGATGATCACCTTGATCGTCGCGATCACGAAGGCGGCGAATACCCCGAAGACGATCACCGATCCCGCTAGCTTGAACATATTGCCACCCACACCGAGGACAAAGCCTTCGGACCGGTGTTCGATGGCTGATGAGGTGATCGCATTGGCAAATCCGGTGACCGGAATAATCGTTCCGGCTCCGGCCCATTGGGCGATGTGATCGTATAGTCCAAGGCCCGTCAGCAGGCTGGAAAGGAAGATCAGGGTGGCGACGGTGGGATCCCCGGCATTTTTTTCGGTGAAGTCGAAGAAATGCATATAGAAGGTGGAGATCAACTGTCCCAGCAGACAGATGGTTCCTCCTGCCAAAAATGCCAGGATGCAGTTTTTCAGCGCCGGACGTCCCGGATAGA
>JAJYSD010000403.1 GCA_021793745.1 Bacillota bacterium | reverse complement strand
ACAAACTGTAATAAATGTGAAATACTGAATCCCGAGCATGCATCGGCAGGATACACGTAATTTCCTATTTTTTTAGCACTTTTTCATGAAGTGAGGACGGAGGAAATGGAACACATCAGCATGATCCTGTTGTCCGGAGGCATTGGCGCCAGAATGAAGGCGAGCGTACCGAAGCAATTTTTGCCGATTGGCGGGAAGCCGATCATCGTTCATGTATTGGATAAATTGGAAAATATAAAGGAAATCAGCGAAATCGTGGTTCCTTCTCCGCGGAATTATATGGAACAGACGAAGGAGATCATCCGCAATTATCAATTCAGCAAGCCGATTCAAGTGATCGAGGGGGGGAAAACGCGCCAGGAATCCGTTTACAAGGCGCTTCGGTGTGTGACGCGGGAAAACGTGCTGATCCATGAGTCGGTCCGCCCCTTCGTGACGAAGGAGGAATTTGAACGGCTCATCCAAACCGAGGAGAGGAACGCAACCTACGGTATGGATATTCCGTTTACGGTATTGGAAGGCGGGGAGTATATCGAAAAGAACCTTGACCGCAGCCGTTTGATCAACATCCAGCTTCCGCAGAAGTTTGACACGGCGAAATTGCTGGCGGCCCATGAGCAGGCGATCAAGGACGGAAAAACGTTTACCGAGGACGTCAGCCTCTATTTTCATTACAACGGCGAGCGGATCAAGGTTCTGAGGGGTACCGAATATAACATCAAAATCACGAGACCCATCGATCAAACCATTGGGGAGATCATATACAAAGAGTACATTTTGGGGGGAGAATAATGACGGCCTGTTTGATCACCGGCGCCAGCCGAGGGATCGGCCGTGCCATTGCCGTTAAGCTGAGCGAACGGGACGACATCCAGAACTTTGTCCTCCTGGCCCGGAGCAAGGAGGGGCTGGAGGAGACGAAAAGGCTGATGAATCCGCAAAAGCGGGTGGATATATACAGCGTGGATGTCACGCGGTTTGAAGAGATTCAAAAGATTGTGGATCAGGTGATCCGGGACTTCGGTTCCATCAATTACTTGCTCAATGTGGCGGGTTATGCGGAACCCAAGTCCCTTTTGGAGACCACGATCGATAATTGGACGCAGACCTATCTCATCAACGTCCACTCGGTTTTTTTTATCACCCGGGAAGTGGTCAAGCACATGAAGAAAACCGGGGGAAAGATTTTGAACGTGGCCTCCACGGCCGGGATGTCGTCGCGGCCCGGTTGGCTGGCATACGCCTCTTCCAAAGCCGCCGTGATCAGCATGTCGCAAACGCTGTCCGATGAGCTGGCGGAATACGGCATCAAGGTGTATTGCGTGTCGCCGGGGCGGTGTGCGACGGAATTGCGGCGGATTTTGGCGCCCGATGAGGACCAGTCCAAGATCATGCAACCGGAGCATGTGGCGGATGTCGTGAACAATCTGCTGTCGGAAAACGGAATTTGCCTGGACGGGCAAAATATCGTCATCCGTCAGCAACAGCAACCGAGCAAACCGACGGAACCGTCGGCTTCGAAGCCGGAAAAAAAAAGCGATGATCCCGTCTCTGAGGTGAAAAAGGGGATCACCGCCTAAATCGACTCTAGCGAGGGGCTTGCCGCTTACCGAAGGCTGCCCCCCGGTTTCTTTGTGTTCATTCCCGAACCTCTTTCAGGACATCCCAGCATGGAAAGAGGTAATCAAATTGATCCATCTGACGATATACGAAACGCTCCCGATTCTCCTGGCGACATTTCTATTCGGCTTCGTGGTGGGGGCGTTCAGGAAAAAACTGAAGGTTTACACCCGGAGGATGGTGGGCGTCCTCCTTTACAACACCGTCCGCTTTCTTCCCAGAAATGGGAAGATCGTCGTTTTCGGAGCGGAAAGCGGGCGCGGATACCGGGGAAATCCCAAGTACCTTTTCCTGCGGATGCGGCAGGATCCGAGGATTCGCTGCATTTGGATCTTGAAGGATCGGAGCGCCGTGGAGCAACTCCGGGGGATGGGGCACGAATCCTACTATTATCATTCCCTCAGGGGGATCTATTTCCAGCTGCGGGCCAAGGTGTTTATCCATTCCCATTCGATCCACGACGATTTCAACCGTTACCTCTTGGGTGGGGCCGTATCGGTCAACACCTGGCACGGCGTCGGTCTGAAAAAAGTGTGGGGGGCCAACAAGAAAACCTTTACGTACAAGGCCCTCCACGAACCCCATCCGATCAAAAGGTTTCTGGGGATGCTCCTGGTCCGGACGATGCTCGCCCGGAAAAATTACGTGATCTCCACGAGCGAACGGGTTTCCTCCTATTACCCCGAAACCTTTCTCGTGCCCAAGGAAAATGTGTTTTCCCTGGGGCAGGCCCGGAATGACGTCTTTTTCGGGGAGTTTGAAGAGGAGGAAGCCCAGTTTCCGGAGTATATCAAGCATCGTCGCGTGATCACCTACATGCCCACCCATCGCTATTTCGGGAAATTGGACCGGGAAATCAGCGAAGTGCTGGATCTGGAAAAGATCGACGCCTTCTGTGAAGAGCACGGGTATCTCTTTTTGATCAAGCGGCACATGTACAGTAAAGGCCGCGTGCCGGAAACGCTGAAACATGTCAAGGATGTCAGCCATCAGGATCTGGACCCTCAGCTGCTGTTGAAAT
>JAJYSD010000402.1 GCA_021793745.1 Bacillota bacterium | reverse complement strand
GAATGGTTTGGTCCTTATACTACCTTTTTCCACGAGATGAGAGGGGAGATACTCTTGTATCTGAAACAGTTCGCGGACAAGGAGAAGGAATTCGATCGCGATTTCTGGCTTCGGGAAGGGCTGGGCATTTTGGGATGGTCGATCCGACGCGCCAAGGATCGTGAAGAGATTTCCAAGATCATCGAATCGGTGGAAGAAGCGGCGCCGGTGGCGGAGAATGGGATTCCGGTCTCCCTGCCGGAGCTGCCTGAAGGCGAGAGGCAATGTCCGGAGGCGTTGATACACCAATTGCAGATGTTCTACGAGGATGTGGTATCCCCGCTGCAGCGGCGGACGCAGGAATTGTACAGACGGACGCTGCACTTATTCCGCAAATATGTTGCCACCCATTTCGGGAAAGCCTTCCATTGGCGCCTTTTGACCGAGGAAGTCCTGGAACACCTGTGTGGTGTATGGTACGTGGATCAGGCCGGGGGGACTCCGGTCGGTTCAAAGATTTTTTTGAACACGCTGAAGCATCTGTTCCGCTGGTTGAATGAACAGGGAATGGCCTCGGTTTATACTGCGTACCGGCCGGTATACATCAAGTTGATTCGGGCGTTGCCGATGGCCCTGGAAGCCAATCGTTGGATCAAGGAGCACGGGGTCCAGCGGGCGGAAAACCGAGTGCCGGCTTTGACGGGGACGTTCATGCTGACCCTCTCGGCATCGGGGCCCCTTCTGGCGGTGGATGGAAAATGGCTGCCCATCAACCTGCGGGGATATCCCCCCAACTGGACGGATCACCGCTTCTGGGTCAAGGGAGTGGTGGCGGTGCGGCAGTGGGACAGTTTCCTCACCAGTGTGGACAGCGTATACCCCGTTGCCAGGGAGTGGGATACCGCATCCGAGTCCGATATGTCCCTGGAGAAACATTCCTAAGCGGCCCGAAGGCGGCCGCTTTTTTTGTTTAAAAACGGAAGGAACGACCAAAATATCGGGAGAGGTGATCAGGCGGTTCACCTAAAGGACGGGAGGGAAGGGCGTGACCGTCACCGTCAACCTACCGTCCCGGAGTCTGGTGTTGTTGAGCGGGGCTCCGGGATCGGGAAAATCCACTTTCGCCAAGCGACATTTCCTGTGGACGCAGATCGTATCCTCGGACCGATGCCGGGCGATGGTATGCGACGACGAGGAAAATATGGCTGTGCATCACCAGACCTATTCCCTCCTGCAGCACATTGTCCGTTTGCGCCTCTCCCTGGGTCGCTTCACGGTGATTGATTCGACGGCCCTGGAGCGAAAACATCGGATCCATTACGTTTCCTTGGCCAAGGACTACCATTTCCATCCAGTAGCCATTCTCTTTGATGTTCCCTATGAGCTCTGTGTTCAGCAAAATGAGCGGCGCGACCGTCGGGTTCCGCTGGAGGCGATCCGGCATTATCACGCCATGCTGCAGGAAACAAAGCGGTCCATCTGGGAGGAGGGGTTTGCGGAGATCTTCGTATTAAATGCGGAGCAAATTCGAACCGCGCAAATTTCCTTCAGGGATAAGGAACCGAAAGAGAGGGACAATAAACGGAGAAATTGACGGAAAGGGGGCGTATGAACTTGTTTCGCTTTTTTCGCAATCTGATGGGGCGCAGGCAAGAGGATCGCATCAAGGAATTGGTCAATGAAGTGGGGCGGGAGCTGGGGGTGGAAGAGAAGCAAGGTCCGAAGAAGCCCCATGCGGGTGAGAAGGACGAAAAGCGCACTTAATCCTGCGATCATTGAGAGGAACCCGAACAGAGGGGGACGAAGTATCGGGGAAGCGGTGTTTCACACGGGTGCCGGAGGTCTCCCGAATGCACACCGTCAGCCGTCTCGAGCACTTCCGCTATGGAGGTGCTTTTTTTGTGGAAAAAGACGCGTGCCCATTTTCACCGGTGGATGGTTTCCGCATTCGTCCATGGCGAATATAGGTGTGATTAAGATCGGGATGAAAGGAAGGGTAGCTGTGAAAAAGCGTAGATATCCCAGACAGCAAAGAAATCGTTTCCCTGACGAACGGATCCTTGATATGCTGGACCGGATTTCCAATGACGAAAAAAAAGAGTTGTACCGTCGAAACCATAAAAAATCTTCGCATCGGAATTCGGAATCCAGCAGTCTTTCCTCCGCGTGGTTCGGACATGTCCAAGAAGTCCAGGATGTCCAAAATGTCCGAGATGTCGAAGTGACGGTGTCGGAAACGAATAACGCCGAAGAGCAAAAAGCGTCTACCCACGAGCCTTCCCAAAAGTGCTCGATGCCCAAGGATGATCGTTCCCTCATCTACACAGATCGTTTGGCGGATAGTGCCGTTACCAACGAAAAACTGGCCAGTCGATCCGTCGACGGTTCCAAAATTCAATACGGGAGCATCTCTCGGGACCATCTGGCCGATTTCTCGGTGGATGAATCCAAATTGTCCGATGGAGCCGTCACCGACTCAAAAATTGTACCCGGATCGATCAAGGAGCATCACCTCGCACCGGAATCGATCGACGGCGATCACATCCGTCGGGAGACCATCCATTCCAAGCATTTGAAGGAGAACAGCATACCGGGCGATCGTTTGACCGACCGTTCGGTTCCCGGAACCAAACTGAAGGAAACCAGCATCCAGTCGCACCACTT
>JAJYSD010000401.1 GCA_021793745.1 Bacillota bacterium | reverse complement strand
AAGCGCTCCCGATGCTCCCTCACCAGCCAATCGTTGACCGGATTTTTCGGAAGGGAGTAGTGATATACCGTAAAGCCCTCCATCCCGACCATCGGCTTCATAACCTGCATCGCCGCGAAATCCGGCACCCCGGTGGAAACTTTGATCCCTCGCTCCTGGACCTTCATGTCCGCCAGCTGTTTCCAAGGCGTATTGGCCCCCGACCAGATGACAAAGAGGTAGTCCGGCTTTTTCATAATAATTTTCTGGATATTCGGAGTAAAATCGGTGGCCTTCGGATCGGCATACTCCTCCAGAACGATTTCAGCCCCCAATTTCTCCGCCGCTCGTTTGAAGGCGGCCACCCCATCCCGACCAAAGGCGTAATCCGGAGCCAGGGTGGCGATTTTCACCCCCGGTCCGGCGATGGCCCGGGCACCGGCCACGGCGTCCTGGGAGGAATTGCGCGCTGTCCGGAAAATATACCGGTTCCAATCGTCCCCGGTGATGCTGTCCGCCACCGCGGGTTCCACCACCATCACCCGCTGGTACTCCTCCGCCAGGGGCAGGATAGCCAAAGTGTCCGCCGAGCTGGACGCCCCCACCAAAATGTCCACCTCGTCCTCCTCCAGCAGTTTCGTCGCCTTCTGAACCGCCACATCCGGCTTGGTCTCCGTATCCTCCACGATCCACTCGATGGATCGTCCCGCCACCCTCTTCGTTCCTTCGGTGGCGTATTCGATTCCCAGCTCAAACCCGTTGATCGTCTGCTCCCCGTAGGACTCCAGCGCCCCCGTCTTTGAAACCAGAAGTCCGATCTTGATCGGCTCTCCGCTGCCGGAAGCCGACTCGGACCCGGCCGGGCCGCAACCAGTGCTCAGCATCAACAGGACTGAAAGCGCGAGCATCCATCCGATGATGCTGATCCGCCGTTTCATCCCTCACCCCTCCTTCGCCTTTGATTCGATCATAGCGGCGAGGGGTTACAAAGCGGTTACAGCGGACAAAACGCCCACCGGAGGGCCTGAGGGCATCACGAGACGAAGGGGTCCGGATCGCCCCCGCCGACGCCCCGGGCAGGGCCATCAACCGGGGTTTCATCGCCCAAATCGCCTTCCCGGATCATCCGATAAAGTCGCTCAGTCTCGGGCATCGGGGCAATGTCGAGCTCCCGCTCCAGCGTTTGCCGGCAGCGGCGGTACCATTTGATGGATTGGGGACGATTATTTTTGCGGAAATAGGCGATCATCAGCAGGCGATACGCCTCCTCCCAGCAGGAATCCTGCCGAAGAATCCGTTCACTCCAGTAAATCACCCCATCATCATCCCCCGCATCCAACAACAGCTGCGCCAGCCGCTCCGCCCCCCGGAGAAACAGCGTATCCAGCCGCTCCCTCTCTTCCCGGCACCAGTCATCGTAACGCCGCTCCGGAAGATACTCTCCCTTATACAGGGACAGCCCGGCGGCGAGAACGTTCCGGGCGCGATCCGGGTTCCGCGATTGCAACCCCTCCAGAATCCGCCGCTCAAATTCGGCGGCATCCAGCTCAAATCCCGACGCCGGATTCAGTCCGTACATCGATCCCTGCCGCTGGATGAAAAAGGGCGTCGACCGGGCGGGACGACCGGGTTCCAATACCTGGTTCAATGCGTGGAGGGCCACCTTAAAATCCCGGGATGCCGCCGACTTCTCCACCCCCGGCCACAGGAGGGAGAGAATTTCCTCCTTGGGAAGCAGATGCTGCCGCCGGGTGATAAACAGCTGGAGAAGCTCCTTCGCTTTCCACCGTTGCCACCCCTTCTCCTCCACCGGTTCATCCCCCAGCCACACGCGGAAACCGCCCAGGGTCTCCACCCGCAGGGTGTAGCCGGGGTGGAAGGTGATCCGTTCAAAGCCCAAATCCGCCAACAAGTGGGAGACATACGCTTCCTTCACACCTTGCCGCTGGGCTTCGAACAGCAGCCGGGTCACCCATTGCACATCGGACGGTCCGAAGAGGGTGCGGCGCCGGAGGAGGTACTCATGTTCCCCCGTGCGCATCCAGTTTAGAAAGCGCTCCATGCAGGTGGAGAATCGATCCTGTTCCTTCAGTTTAAAGGCCGCCAGCGCCTGCCACAGGGAAGTGACGGTCAAACCGTAGCTGTCACCACAGCGGGCAAAATCCCGGCTGCACTGCGCAAACCACCCGTCAGCCTCCTTCCAGCGGGAGGCATGGGCGCAGGCGATCCCCATGGCCAGGCGGATCAGCGTGGAAAGCCAAAAATCCTTCGCCCGCTCCGTTTCGGTCAACGCTTCTTCCCCGCAAGCCAAGGCCGATTCAACGGAACCCTCCCGCCCGTAGAGCAGACACAGTCCCATCAGCGGTTCCGCCTTTCCCCGGGAAACCTTCAGCTCCTCCATCAGATCCAGGGATGTCCGGTAACAGTCGGCAGAAAGTTGCGTCTCATACCGGTTCAACAGCTGGACGGCGTGGCCCATGCGCATCCAACCGCACGCCTCCACAAAGGGAACCTGCCACCGAACCCCCTGCATGATGCCTGCTTCGGCAAATTGCTTGGCCCGTTCAGGCTCCCCCATCATCGCGTGGATCAGGGACAACAGGACATCCGTTTCCCGGTGGGATCGGGGAAGGCGAAGTCTTTCCCGGCCCGTCTCCACCCGTTTT
>JAJYSD010000400.1 GCA_021793745.1 Bacillota bacterium | reverse complement strand
AAGCGGCGTTTCGCTCCCTGGAATCGACCCAGAGCCTCTGCAGCCTCTGGGAAGGAGAGGCCGATCTCCAGACAGACGATCAATGCCGCCAACGCGTTGCTCACATTGTGATGGCCGGGAACCTGAAGGGTTACTTCCCCCAGTTCTTCGCCCCTGCGCACCACCCGAAAGCTGACCTGTCTCCCGCAGCGGCGGATATCGACGGCATGGTAGTCGGCGGACTGATCAATCCCGTAGGTGATCAGACGCTGGTCCAGCTCCCGGGCGATTTCCCGCAGATGGGGATCATCCAGGCACAGGATGGTTAAACCCTCCGATTTCACCTGGCTCAGGAAACGGCGATAAGCCTTTTTCAAGTTTCTGAAATCTCCATCGTAGTTCTCCAGATGATCCTTTTCGATGTTGGTGACAACCGCCACCTTCGGATAATATTCGAGAAAGGTCCCGTCGCTCTCGTCCGCCTCCGCCACCACGTACGGGCTGTTGCCGGCCTTGGCGTTGCCATCCAAACCGAGAATCTCCCCGCCGATGACATAGGAGGGATCCTTTCCACACAGCTCCAGGGTTTGGGCGATCATCGAAGAGGTGGTGGTTTTGCCGTGCGCCCCCGCCACGGCAATCCCAAACCGGTTGTTGAGCAGCCGGGCCAGCATCTGCGATCGATGAAGGACGGGAATCCCCCTCCGCTGCGCTTCGACCCTCTCCACGTTCTCCTCCGGAATGCTGGAGGAATATACGACCAAATCGGCCCCCTCCACATGGGAGGCATCGTGGCCGATATGGACGACCGCCCCCCGCTCCAACAGCCTCTTGATCAGCTTGTTCCCGGCGCCATCCGAACCGGTGACCCGAATACCCATATCCAGGAGGACACGGGCGATGGCGCTCATCCCGTATCCACCGATGCCGATAAAATGCGCGTGCCTAATCCCGTTCACTCGCCTCACCAACCTTGTTTCTAATTTGTAAGCAGCCATTTCCGAACTTCCGATACCAGAAACAGCGATCCGGTGACGAGAATCATCGCCCGATCCCCCGCATCCTCCTTGGCGAAGCGAAGCCCCTCCGCCGCCGTCGACGCTTCCCGTATCCGTGTCTCCGGCGACACCCGACGGACCGCTTCGGCCAACGCCTCCACCGGAAGCGCCCGGGAATGATCCGCCCGTGTCACCACCACGAGATCCGCCAGCGGAAGCAAAGGCTTCAGGATCTCATCCACCTCTTTATCCGCGGAGACGGAGATCACGAGGTGCAGGCGTTCATAGGTATGTGAACGGAGAATTTCCGGTACCGATTCCGCCAATGCTCGGGCCGCCTCACGATTGTGGGCCCCGTCCAGCCAAATGTCCGGACCGGCGGCCACCTTTTCCAGACGGCCGGGCCAATCGGTGGCGGACAGCCCCTCCCGGATGTCCTCTTCCTCCAGCACCGTTGCGTAAAATTGACGCAACAGATCCAGGGTCATCAGGGCGACAGCGGCGTTTTTTACCTGATGCTCGCCCATGAGGGGCAGCTCCAGATCGGAGAGGGTCCGATATACATTGCCAAATTGGAAACGCTGGTTTTCAGGCCCCGATTCGAGCGTCTTCACCTGAAAATCGCGATGGAGGAGATATAAATCGGCCTTGTTCTCCCGTGCCCGCTTTTCAATCACCCGGATGGCCTCGGGGTCCTCCGCCCCGCTTACCACCGGCACACCCGGCTTGATGATGCCCGCCTTTTCCTCGGCGATTTCGCCCAGGGTATTCCCCAATAAATGTATATGATCCAGACCCACGTTGGTGATGACGGAGACGAGGGGAAAGGCCACATTGGTGGAATCCCACCGGCCTCCCAGCCCCGCTTCCCATACCACGAACCAGGGCACCGCCTCCCGGGCAAAATAGCAGAGGGCGAGCAGCGTCCAGAATTCAAAGGGTGTGGGTTTGCCCACTTCCCGGTCCATTTCCTCCACCACGGGGCGCAGATGCTCCGCCCATCGGACCAGGGAGGAGTCGGGAATGGGGCGCCCGTCCAAGGAGATCCGCTCGTTCCAATCGGTGACATAGGGAGAGATAAACATCCCGGTCGAATATCCGGCCTGTCTCAACACCTGCGCGATCATTGCCGCGGTGGATCCCTTTCCGTTTGTCCCCGCGATATGGATAAACTTCAGGCGCTTTTCGGGATGCCCCAGCCGCTCCAGGGCCCACTCCATCCGCTCCAGCCCCGGCTGAATGCCGGTGGCGCACCCCTTTTCCATCCACCTGAATACGTCTTCCTTGGTGACAAACCGCTGTTGACCCATCGTGCCTCGATCCTTTCCCTCATGCTGCCGTAAAGCTGCCGTGCTCATCATGCAAAGGTACCCTTTTCATGATAACGGGGATCTTTCGCAGGATCAAGAAAAAGAGGGGCGTTGCGAAGAAAGGGGTGGGCGGCCCGCATCCTACCCCTTCAACTCCTGCAGGCGGCTAAGCACCTTCTCCCTTTTTTCCCGGTATTCCTCCCCTTTTCGCTTCTCCTCTTCCACAATGTGGGCAGGGGCCTTCTGCACAAATCCGGGGTTGGAGAGCTTCTTCTCCACCCGCTCCACTTCGTAATCCAGCTTTTTCAGCTCCTTCTCCAGACGGGCGATCGTCTCCTCGATGTCGATCATCCCCTCCAGG
>JAJYSD010000399.1 GCA_021793745.1 Bacillota bacterium | reverse complement strand
CCGATCTCGCCATCTCAATCCCCAAGCCGCCCTGGATGCCCCGCGATGGAGGTGGGAGGAGGGAAAGAAGGTCTGGGTAGAGCAGTCCGTTCCCCATTACATCGTAGAGGCTTTGGCCCGGAGGGGGCACGATATCCGGATCCTCTCCGACCCCGCTGCCTTCGGCCGCGGACAGATCATTTGGCGGATCGGGGACGCCTTGGTCGGCGGGACGGAACCCCGGGCCGACGGGATCGTGGCGGCCTATTAAGCGGTGGGCGGGGGAGGTGCGTGCCGCCGCTTTGCCGGCGGTCTGCACCGCTTTTGCCTGGGTCCGTTCACCCGCCGATCGCAGCCCGTCGCACCACCGTTTTTCTAAGATCAAGGACAAAAGGCGTGACAACGATGGATTCCGACTTGCAACGCCTGATCGGCAAATTGAGAGGGGCGCTCGGTTCCCCGGTGCACCTCCGCCCCGAGGGAGCGAAGGGGATAGAAGGCGCCCTGCGGTTTCCCCTCCGCCGCCCAAGGGAGGGGAAAACGGTCTGGTTGGAGGTGGAGGGGCCTCTTTCCCCGCGGGAGGTATCCCTCGTCCGACTTTTGCTGGCCGAATGGGAGCGGGAAAGGGGAGACGGTCCGGAGGATAACCCGCTTCTCCGCTGGTTGAAGGACTCGGAGGAAAAGAACAATCCCCTCGAACCGCCCCCCGCCGTCGAAAGGCTTCCCTGGGAACGGCGGGTTCCCTTTTTCGTGTTTCACCAGGGAGACATCGAGGGAGGGGGTTCGGCGGAGATCCGCCGCGTCCTCGTCCGCTATTTCGGGGAGAAGACCTGGATCCTTCCCCTGGACCCCGGGGAGTTGCTGCTCTTGGTTCCCTGGGTACTGGTGGACGCCGACGGGGGAGAGCCCTGGCAGGCGGTGCTGTTGGGGGCCGCCGAGGGATTGGCCGATGTCCTCACCAGCGAAGCGGGTGAGCCGGTCCGGGTGGTGGTTCATCCGCCGGTGGGATCCCCCCGCGAATTGCCCGGGGCCGTTTCTTCCCTCCGGGAAGCCGGCCGCCTGGGACGCACCTTTTATCCGGAACGGACGGTCCACGGAACCTGGCAGCTCCGGTTGGAGCGCCTCCTCGATCAAATCGACCGGGAAGCGGCGGAGGATTTTTTAAGAAGTCTTTCCCCCGTGCCTTTTTGGGAAGAGGGAGAAGGCCGGAGGACCCTGGAGATCTTTTTCCGCCTGGACGGCAACGTGAGCGAGGCCGCCCGCCGCTTGCATCTCCATCGCAATACCCTTCTGTACCGGCTGGATCGGCTGAAACAGGAGACCGGTCTGGATGCCCGCCGATTCGAGGATGGGGTGGCGATGTACCTGGCCCTGTTGTTGAGCACCAAGGTGCGGAGGTAGCGGCTTGTGCAGATTGACCAAACCGTTCCCTGCGTTTTTGTGCATCCCCCTTATAGTTTCTTTCAGTCGATTTCCGCTAGAATGAAAATGGACCGAATGACATGCGACCAAAGGGGGAGGAGCGCTTGGCAAGGGTTCGGTTGAATCACGTGTACAAGCGGTTCGGAGATGTGACGGCGGTGAAGGATTTTCACCTGGATATCGAAGACAAGGAATTCCTGGTCCTTGTCGGCCCGTCCGGCTGCGGGAAATCCACCACGCTCCGGATGATCGCCGGGTTGGAGGAGATCACCGAAGGAGAGCTGTACATCGGGGATCGCCTGGTGAACGATGTGCCGCCCAAGGATCGGGACATCGCCATGGTGTTCCAGAGCTACGCCCTGTATCCGCACATGAACGTGTACGACAACATGGCTTTCGGCCTTAAATTGCGCAAATTCAAAAAGGATGAAATCGACAAGCGGGTTCGGGAGGCGGCGCGGATTTTGGACATTGAACACCTCCTGGATCGCAAGCCGAAGGCCCTGTCCGGCGGGCAGCGCCAGCGGGTGGCCCTGGGGCGGGCGATCGTCCGGGAGCCCCAGGTGTTTCTGATGGACGAGCCCTTGTCCAACCTGGATGCCAAGTTGCGCGTCCAGATGCGGACGGAGATCAGCAAGCTGCACCAACGGCTGGAGACGACGGTCATCTACGTGACCCACGACCAGACGGAAGCGATGACCATGGGAAATCGGATCGTCGTGATGAAGGACGGGGTGATCCAGCAGGCGGCCACGCCGACGGAAATTTACGAGCGGCCCGCCAACATGTTTGTTGCCGGTTTCATCGGCTCCCCGGCGATGAATTTCATCGAGGGCTCTCTGTTTGAGGAAGGCGGCGATGTTTTCTTCCGGACGACGGGGCTTCAGGTGAAAATTCCCGACGGCAAGGCGAAAACCCTGCGGGAGAAGGGATATGTCGGCAAAGAGGTGGTCTTCGGAATTCGTCCGGAGGACATTCACGACGAGCCGGTCTTTTTGGAAGCGTCGCCGGACAGCGCGGTGGAAGCCAAAGTGGAGGTATCGGAGCACATGGGGTCCGAAATGTACCTCTACTTGAGCGGCATCGGGGACAAGTGGCTGACGGCCCGGGTGAGCGCCCGCACCCAGTACGGACCCGGCGCTCAGGTCCAATTGGCCCTGGATATGAATAAATGCCACGTTTTTGACAAAGAAACGGAAGTAGCGGTGTTGTAAAATGGGGGCGGCCGGCTCGCCGGTCGCCCTTTCACC
>JAJYSD010000398.1 GCA_021793745.1 Bacillota bacterium | reverse complement strand
TGGAGGCTTGGATGGCCCACATCCCCGGTCTGAAGGTGGTCCAGCCTGCCACACCCTATGATGCCAAGGGGCTGTTGAAGGCGGCGGTCGACGATGACAATCCGGTGATCTTCTACGAGCACAAGCTGCTTTACAAAACCAAGGGGCCCGTGCCCGAGGAGCCCTACGCGATTCCCCTGGGCCAGGCCGACATCAAAAGGGAAGGGACGGATATCACCGTGATCGCCACCTCCATCATGGTTCACCGGGCCCTGGAGGCTGCGGAGACGCTGTCCCGGGAGGGGATCAGCGTGGAGGTGTTGGATCCCAGAACCCTGGTTCCATTGGACGAGGAGAGCATCGTTCAATCCGTCAAGAAGACCGGGCGGGTTCTGATCGTGCACGAGGCCGTCAAGCGCGGTGGATTCGGAGGCGAGATTGCCGGAGTGATTGCGGAGAGCGAAGCCTTCGATTATCTGGATGCCCCCATCCGACGGCTGGGAGGAGCGGCGGTTCCCATTCCCTACAATCCCGTCCTGGAAAGGGCAGCCGTTCCCCAGGTGGAGGATATCGTCCAGGCGGTCCGGGAGCTCGTCCACAAACGGTTTTAGGAGGGATGGATGGATCATGGCCGAAGCGGTGTTGATGCCCAAATTGGGGATGACGATGGACAAGGGGACGATCCTGCGCTGGCTGAAAAAGGAGGGCGAGCCGGTGCAGGCGGGGGAGCCTCTGCTCGAAGTGATGACGGACAAGATCAATATTGAAGTGGAATCGGAAATCTCCGGAACCCTGCTCAAGGTTTATTATCCGGAGGAGGTGGAGGTTCCCGTCAACCGGGTCATCGCCTACATCGGGGAAGCGGGGGAAGCGGTTCCGGAAACGCCGCCGGATGGAGAAGAAGCGGCGCCCCCACCGGCGGAGTCGCCGGACGAAGGGGCTCCATCGGCGGTGAGGGAGAAGGTCCGGGCCACCCCCTCGGCCCGGAAGCGGGCGCGGGAGCTGGGCGTCCCCCTGGAGCGGGTGCCGGGGACCGGACCTCGGGGAAGGGTCCACCGCGCCGATGTGGAGAGCTATGCGGCAGCGATGGAGGAAAAGAAGGCATCGCCGCTTCCTCCGGGGAAGAAGGAATCGACCGTGGAGGAACAGCCGGCCCAGAGGATCCAAATGACGGGAATGCGGAGGGCCGTGGCCCGTCGCATGTCGGAAAGCGCATCGAATGCGCCCCATGTCACCCTGTTTTCGGAAGTGGATATGGGTGAAGCGGTCCGGTTGAGGGAACTGCTCCTGCCCGATGTGGAAAAAGAGACGGGCTTTCGTCTTTCCTATACGGAATTGATCATGAAGGCGGCCGCTGTCGCCCTGGCCAGGCATCCCTGGTTGAATGCTTCCCTCCAGGAAGAGGCGATTGTTCTCCACCGGGCGGTTCACATCGGCATGGCCGTGGACGTCCCCGACGGGTTGGTCGTTCCCGTGGTAAGACACGTGGAGCGAAAGGGTTTGTCCGAATTGGTGCGGGAATGCAAAACGCTGGCGGATCTTGCCCGGAGGGGAGCGCTTTCCCCGGATCAAATCCAGGGGGGAACCTTTACCATCAGCAATTTGGGCATGTATGACGTGGATGGGTTTACACCGATCATCAATCCACCGGAGTCGGCCATCCTGGGAGTCGGACGGATTGTGGAAAAGCCGGTGGGAGACGACGGGGAGATCGTTCTTCGCCCGATGATGAGGCTGAGCCTCTCCTTTGACCACCGGATCATCGACGGCGCACCGGCCGCCGCCTTTTTGACGGACCTGAAGGGGATCCTGGAGCAGCCCTATCGGATGATCGCTTGAGATCAAAATCAAATCCTTTGAGATTGACAGGGAGTCAAAAGCATTTGCAATTCACTTACAATTTATATTATAGGGAACATATGTAAAGGGAGGTGAGATCATGCAATCCTTCACCCTGTTTATGGCGGCTTTCGTCGGGCTGTGGCTTTTGCAGATCCTCTTCACGGTTTGGCAGGCGAAGCATTATCGTCGCCAGTTGCAGATGATGGGAAACCGGGAATCGGGATATTTGGGGGTGGGCGTCCATCGCCGGCGCCTGGGGCCGGGGGCGGTGGTCATTCTGGTCACCGACTCCGAGGGAAGGGTGACCGACGGCAAAATGATGGCGGGGATGACGGTTTGGGCCCGCTTCCGGAGGATTCCCGAACTGATGGGAAAGCGGCTGGAGGATTGCCGGGTGGAGGCGCCGACAACAGCGAAGCATTTCGCCCTCAATATGGCCATCGACAAGATCAACGAGGAGCGGGCCGGACAGATGATGAAGCAATGCGGCTGAACTTCGGTGAATTCGGGGACGGTGCGTTTTCATGGCAACTTTCATCAAAGAGCACATCGTGATCGTAGAACGGTGCCGGGGCCCGGAAGAGGCGATTCGCCTTTTGGGAGACCGGTTCCTCCGCACCGGAACCGTCGGGGAGGAATACATCGACCGGGTTTTGGCGCGGGAACGGGATCATCCGACGGGCTTGTCCCTGGAAGGCGGGATCAACGCGGCCATCCCTCACGCCGATCCGGTCGGCGTGTTTCGGAGCGGTGTGGCGCTGGGGGTCATCCGGCAGGGTGTCGGTTTTAAGGAGATGGTGAGCGAAAGGGATGTGCGGGAGATCGGACGAGCACAC
>JAJYSD010000397.1 GCA_021793745.1 Bacillota bacterium | reverse complement strand
CCGGATGAATCAGCGTCGCCCCCTGGGCATACACTTCTTCCACTTCCGAACCCGAAATGTAGCGCGCCATGTCAAAGTCATGGATGGTCATATCCATGAAAATGCCGCCTGACTTGGCCACATAGTCCAGCGAAGGGGGATTCGGATCCCTGGAAGTAATTTTCAACACATGCAGGTCCCCGATGGCCTTCTCCTCCACCATCCGCTTTACTTTGTGAAAGTTCCGGTCGTATCTCCTGTTAAATCCCACCTGAAACTTGACCCCGGCCTTTTGGACCGCTTCATACGCCTTCAGCGTCTCCTCTTCGGAAAAGCTGATCGGCTTCTCGCAGAAAATGTGTTTTCCGGCGTTGGCGGCCTCCAGGATGATCTCCACATGCGTATCGGTGGATGTGCAGATAAACACGGCATCAATTTCCGGGTCATGTACCAGCTCCCGATAATCCTTGGTCAACTTCTCCGCGCCGCTGGTCAAAAACCAATCCTTCAGGTTCTCGGCATAAATATCGGAGATCGCCTTCAACCTGACGTGCGGCATGTTTTTCATGTTGTTGATATGCAGCTTCCCGATCCGTCCTGCTCCGACCACTCCAACGGTGATTCTCTTCATCCAATCCAGCTCCCTTGATCAGTTTGGTTTGTTCAATGGCGGTTATTTGGCAAGTCCCAGCGGTGAAAACGTCAGGTATGTGACCAGCACGGTGATCACGACGAGCGCGCTAACCCATCGGACATGTTTCCACGGGGTGAGATCCACTTTGTGCTGCCCTTCCTGAAACTCGAAGGGTTGAGCGAGGGGTTTCATCCTTCCAATCAGCCACAGGATGAACACATCCGCCAGAAACAGAACGCTCAAGGTGTACAGGTAATGGATGTGGGACAAAAAGAAGCTCGCAAAGGCATAGGCCACGACGTGGAAAGCAAAGGTTACTTTGGCGCCGAAGGCGGTCACATACCGGGAGTAAAAGCCCAGGACGACAACGGCCAAAAGCGGCATGCTGTACAAGCCGTTAAACTGCTGCACGACATGGTACAGCCCGGCAGGAGCGAAAGAAATCAGCGGGGCGATGAGTACCGACACCGTGCCGACGATCACGGTCACAACCTTCCCGGCTCTCGCCACTTGTTTGTCCGTCGCATTCTTTCGAAGCAAAGGCTTGTAAAAATCCAAGGTGAACAAGGTTGCGGTGGCATTCAAGGCACCGACAAAGGAGCTCAGAATCGCGCCAAAGATGACGGCGCCAAAGATGCCGTAAGCCCATTCCGGCAGTACGGCAGTCAGCAAGCTGGGATAAGCATCATCGGGATTGGAGAGCGAATCTCCGAACATGTTGAAGGCGATAATGCCCGGGAAAACCAGGAACAGAGCGCCGATGATTTTGAAAAAGCCTACGTACAGCGCACCTTTCTGCCCTTCCTTCAGGTTTCGTCCGGCCAAAGTCTTTTGCACGATCATCTGGTTCGTACACCAGTAAAACAGGTTGTTAAAGAACATGCCGAAGAAAAGCGTGGGCCAGGGAACGATTTCGGAGTCGATGGCCCCGATCGAGTTCAACTTCTCCGGCGTATTGGTTCTGACGACATCCAGTCCGCCGAGGAAACTCCCATCGCCGAGAATGATCAGCCCCAACACCGGGATGGACAGCCCGCCGATCAGCAGGCCGATGCCGTAGACCGTGTCACTGAAGGCCCCCAGCGACAATCCACCCATCAGCAAATACAGGAGGCCGATAATGCCTATGGCTGCGGCAATGAGGGCGACCGCCATCAGCTGATCGATCCCCATCGCCTCACTTACGTTGAAAATTTTGTTGAAGACGAGGGATCCCGAATACAGGACCACCGGCAGAAACGAAATCATATAAGTGAAAATAAACAGAACAGAAACAATTCGCTTTGTGGCGGTATCGTAGCGCCGCTCAATAAAGTCGGGAATCGTATCCACACCGTACTTCAGATACTTCGGCAAAAAGACCAGGGCCAACATGACAATGGCAATCGCCGCCGTAACTTCCCAGGCCATCACTTCCATTCCGGCCATATAACTTTGGCCATTCTGGCCGACGATCTGCTCCGTGGACAGGTTGGTCATGATAATTGAGCCGGCAATCGTCACCGCCGTCAAACTGCGACCGCCGAGAAAATATCCCTCTGAACTGGTGTTATCAACGGCACGACTCCTTTTGTAAGCAAAAAACCAGATGGCAGCGATGATCAAAACGAAAGAGAAAACCGAAAAAACAACCAACTTGTCTCTCTCCTCTGACAAGAGTTTGTTGCCTGCCCAGTCGAATGAGATTGAAAACTCCGCCTATAGGGACCACTGCTTTTTTTCAAAAAGATGCGGGCTTAGGAAAGCGCTTAACTCACATGCCAAATAAAATTCCCTCGAATCCGTACACCTCCTTATCGACCCGGAAGTAAAGCGCTTAACTTAAAGTGAAAAATAATAGAGCTAAGGGAATTTTCTCATTGTAACCGCTTACCCATATTCAGTATAGGGAGCATTCCCTTCGAAATCAATATTTCATTTTGCGACCGACGTAAAATAGTGCTTATGTACTAAGACCATTGCTATCCCGTTCATCGAGTATTCACTTATTTTTCAGATACGATTCGTGACCCGCCCGTCCTCCCCGGATCGCTTGCTTCTCCGTTCATACGCGAGCCC
>JAJYSD010000396.1 GCA_021793745.1 Bacillota bacterium | reverse complement strand
CCTACAACGGCATCGAGATCAGCGCACAAACCCTGCAGCAGATGGTGGACCGCATCATGGAGCTGCCTGAACGGACCCGGATCCAGATCCTCGCCCCAGTGGTGAAGGGGCGCAAGGGCGAACACGTCAAGTTGCTGAAGGAGATCGCCCGGGATGGATTTGTCCGCGTCCGGGTCGACGGAGAGATGCGGGAGCTTACCGAGGACATCCGTTTGGAGAAGAACAAGAAGCATACGATCGAAGTGGTGGTGGACCGGATCGTGGTGAAGCCGGGCATCGAAATCCGGTTGGCGGACTCCCTGGAGACGGCGGTCAACCTGACCGGAGGCCAGGTGCTGGTCGACGTGGTGGGCGGGGAGGAGATTCTGTTCAGCCAAAACCTGGCCTGTCCCGAGTGCGGCTACAGCCTCGACGAGCTGTCCCCGCGGATGTTTTCCTTCAACAGCCCCTACGGCGCCTGCCCCGCCTGTGACGGTTTGGGAAGCCGGATGGAGGTGGACCCCGAGCTGGTGGTCCCCGACAAGGGACTGACCCTCCGGGAAGGGGCGATCGAGCCCTGGTCCGGCTCCCCCGGCAGTTACTACGAGCAATTGTTGGAGACGGTCTGCGATTACTACGACATCGATCGGGACACGCCCTTCGCCGATTTGCCCGAGGAGACCCGAAAGCTCCTCCTGTACGGCACCCGGGAGCGAATCCCTTTCCGGTACGAGAGCGACTTCGGCGGCATGCGGAGCACGATGGTCCGCTTCGAGGGCGTCATTCCCAATCTGACGCGCCGTTATCGGGAGACCAGTTCCGAACATGTGCGCGAGATGATCGAAACCTACATGACGGAAAAGCCCTGTCAAACCTGCCACGGTGCCCGGCTGCGCCGGGAAAGCCTCCATGTCTATGTGGGCGGCAAAAATATCGATTACATCACCCGGCTGTCGGTCCGGGAAGCGATGGCCTTCTTCGACGGGTTGCAGCTGTCCGAGAAGGAGGAAGCCATCGCCCGGCAGGTGCTGAAGGAGATCAAAAACCGCCTCGGCTTTCTGGTGAATGTGGGGCTGGATTACCTCACCCTCCACCGGGCGGCGGGCACCCTGTCGGGGGGCGAAGCCCAGCGCATCCGCCTGGCTACGCAGATCGGCTCCAGCCTGATGGGGGTTTTGTATATCCTCGACGAGCCGAGCATCGGGCTCCATCAGCGGGACAACAACCGGCTGATCCGCACCCTGAAGCAGATGCGGGATCTGGGAAACACCCTGATCGTCGTGGAGCATGACGAGGACACGATGTTGGCCGCCGACTATATCATCGATATCGGACCGGGGGCCGGTGCCCACGGCGGTCGAGTGGTGGCCGCAGGCACGCCCGGAGAAGTGATGGAGCATCCGGACTCCCTCACCGGACAATATCTGAGCGGCAGAAAATTTATTCCCCTGCCGGAGATCCGGCGCCAGCCGAACCACAAGTGGCTGGAGGTGCGCGGGGCCCGGGAAAACAACCTGAAGAACATCGATGTGCGCATCCCGCTGGGGCTGTTCGTCTGCGTCACCGGGGTATCCGGGTCGGGGAAAAGCACCTTGGTCAACGAAGTGCTCCTCAAGGCCCTGGCCCGCCGGTTGAACAAGGCCAAACGGATCCCCGGCGCCCATGACGAGATCGTGGGGATCGACAATCTGGACAAGGTGGTCAACATCGATCAGTCCCCCATCGGCCGCACCCCCCGGTCCAACCCGGCCACCTACACCGGCGTCTTCGACGATATTCGGGAGGTCTTCGCGGCCACCCCCGAGGCCAAGGTGCGGGGATACAAGAAGGGACGGTTCAGCTTCAACGTGAAGGGCGGCCGCTGCGAGGCCTGCCGCGGTGACGGGATTATCAAGATCGAGATGCATTTCCTGCCGGATGTTTACGTCCCCTGTGAAGTGTGCAAAGGGAAGCGATACAACCGGGAGACGTTGGAGATCAAATACAAGGGGAAAAACGTCTCCGACGTGCTGGAGATGACGGTGGAGGAGGCCCTGGAGTTTTTCAAAAACATCCCCCGCATTAAGCGGAAACTGCAAACCCTTTACGAAGTGGGCCTCGGCTACATGAAGCTGGGTCAACCGGCCACCACCCTGTCCGGCGGGGAGGCCCAGCGGGTCAAACTGGCCGCGGAATTGTACAAGCGGAGTAAGGGGCGCACCCTCTACATCCTGGACGAACCGACCACCGGCCTTCACATCGATGACATCGCCCGCCTCCTGAATGTGTTGCAACAGCTGGTGGAAAACGGCGACACGGTCCTGGTGATCGAGCACAACCTGGATGTGATCAAGACCGCCGATTACATTATCGACCTCGGCCCGGAAGGGGGAGATGCCGGCGGCACCGTCGTCGCCGAAGGAACACCGGAGGAGATCGTCCGGGTGAAGGCTTCCCACACGGGGCGTTTTCTGGAACCCATCTTGAAGCGCGACCGGGAGCGGATGGAGCAGAGAATCCGGGAATTGGAAGAGCAATTGGCCTCGCCGTCCTGAGGGCGGGGCTTTTTTTTGACCTCAAAGGGTGGGATCAAAAGGGCTGCCGGAGGCAGCCCTTTTCTTGATAGAGGGAAGATCATCCGTTATTAAGGGGACAGCTCGATGCTTTCTTCTTTCGCAGAGGTGAATCGGGATCGGAACCACTGCAGGACCAGGC
>JAJYSD010000395.1 GCA_021793745.1 Bacillota bacterium | reverse complement strand
TTAAGGGAGCGACTGAAGCCCAAAATCGCACTAATCAATCCCTTTTATCCCAAGAACAACCATCTATCGTGCTATCGTGCGACCATGCCCGCGTTTTCCTCCGATCCCGCCTTCCTTAAATACTCGTCATGCTTTCGCCTTCTACAGAATAAAATGAGGACAAGCCCGGGAGAAAACGCCCGACCGGATCCGGCCGGATTCCCCGATATGACAAAGTTACAAAAGGAGTGATACCTATGCGTGCACGTTCCTCCTTCGACTCCCCCGTCATCTCCCGCCGCCTGCCGGAAAATATCAACCGGATCATCGCCCGCTTCCCGGAAGCGGTTCAGGAGTTTTTTCTGGAGATGATCAGCGCCGACCGTTCTCCGCAAACCATCGCCAATTACGCCTACGATTTCGCCCTGTTTTTCGATTTTCTCGATTCCCAAAAGGTGGAACTCGAAGCGGTCACTCCGCGCACCATCCAGCGCTTCTTCCGCCATATCGAAAACGGGTACGAGCGAACCGTCTGGGTGAAGATCCCCTCGAAGGACCCGGAGACCGGTGAGATCCGGGTACGATGGGTGGAGCGGAAACACTTCCGGGAAAATTCCCGCAGTGGAAAGGAGCGAAAACGGGCCTCCCTCCGCTCCCTCTACCGCTTTCTGGTCAAGTCGGGGTACCTGGACCGCGACCCCATGCAGGAATATGAGGATGCCTCCCTCCGTTCCCGGTCCCGGCGCCGGGTTCCCGTATTCCTCACCCAAGAGGAAGCCCTGCGCCTCATCCGGGCGGTGGGCAGCTATCACGAGCGCAATCGCGGCGATCACCGGACCTTTCCCTGGTTCGAAGCCCGCGACCGCGCCATCCTCCTCCTCCTCTTGGGGACCGGCATGCGCGTGTCCGAACTGGTCGGCCTCAATCTGAACAGCATTCAGGAGGATGGTGAAACCGCCCGGGTGATCGTCCTGGGCAAAGGCGGTCGGGAACGGATGCTGAAATTGAACAACACCGCCTATCAGGCCCTCCGGGAATACCTGGCGCAGCGTCCCTCGGATGGCATTCCTCCAGAAGATCGGGAGGCGCTATTTCTCAATCGCAACCGAACCCGCCTCAGCCGCAAGGGGGTCTACGAAGCGATCCAAAAATACGCCCGGGAGGCCAACCTTCCTCCCAAGGCGGCCAATATCTCCCCCCACAAACTGCGCCACACCCTGGCCACCCTGCTCCTCTCCAACGGGGAAAACCTGCGCGTGGTTCAGGAGATCCTCGGCCACTCCAGCATTCAAACGACCCAAATTTATACCCATGTCATCAATTCCGAAAAGGACGAAGCGCTCAAGCGCCTGGACAATCTTTTGTAAAAGGAAGGGGCTGTGCTGCCCCTTCCTTTTACAACCGTTTTTTAACGAAAATTTCAGGAATTCTTAACCGAATCACCATCGGAAGTAAATAAGCGGGAGATATTTTTGATATGGAAAGATGAAATTTCGTTCCGGTACATACATATGAAACTGAGCCGGACCGAAGCAGGTCGGCTGAAATAAACATCCACAGGGTGAGACAAATGCGTAAGTCGAAATGGAAGCATGCTGCCATCGGGTTGGTCTTCTTCGCCGTCCTTTCGGTGTTGCCTGGTCCTGGTCCGCTGCCCCATGCATCGGCCTCCCCGGCGTATCCGAAGGAAATCGACGGGGGCGCCTGGCCGACCCGACACGTACAGGGCATCGCGGTCGATCCCATCAGGAAGCATCTGTACTTTTCGTTTACACAAATCCTGGTGAAAACCGATTTCCAGGGACGCGTCCTCGGAACTGTTGAGGGGATTGCCGGTCATCTCGGCGACATCGATTGGAATCCGAAAGACGGAAGGATCTACGGCTCCCTGGAGTACAAGGATGCGGAATCCTTCTACATCGCTGTATTTGACGGCAACAACATCAACCGCGTCGGCATGGACGCCGAAGCCGACGGGGTCATGTCCGCGGTGTATCTACGGGAAGTGGTCGAGGATTATACGGCCGATATGGACGGCAACGGGGTTTTCGACGGGGATACCGCCGACACGCCGGACCACCGCTATGGATGCAGCGGCATTGACGGCGTCTCCTTCGGTCCGGCTTTCGGCAGAAAGGGCGGGCCGCTCAAGCTGATGGTAGCTTACGGAATCTACGCCAACCCCCAACGGGACGATAATGACCACCAAATTATCCTGCAATACGATATCAGCGACTGGAAAAAATACGAGAAGCCCCTCAGCCAGGACCGTCTGCACAAGAGCGGGCCGAAGCGCCCGGAGAACAAATACTTTGTCTACACCGGAAACACGACGTATGGCGTGCAAAATTTAGAATACGACGCGTACACGGGAAACTGGTTCCTGGCGGTATACGAGGGGGAGAAAGAGCGCTTCCCCAATTACTCCCTGTTCATCATCGACGGCTCCAAACCGCCGAGGAAAGGGTGGATTCGCGGTCAGGCTAAACCGGAAAAAGGTTGGCTGCTTCCCCTCCTGAAAAAAGGATTGTATGATGAAGGCACCGGTATCTACGGCTGGGAATTTTCCGGACTGCCTCGCCCCACCACCGCTCCTCAATACGGGATCGAATCCCTCGGAAACGGCTACTACTACATCACCCGTGCTGCTACCGTCCAGGAGGATGGGGCCTCCCGGGAGACTGCCACCGCCCTGCT
>JAJYSD010000394.1 GCA_021793745.1 Bacillota bacterium | reverse complement strand
CCCGCAACCCGGGCACCGCTGGTATGGGAGACGAAAAACCGAGGGAAGGGCGTCACCATCGCCGTGGTCGACACCGGGATTGCCCCTCATCCTGACCTCACCCAACCCACCAACCGCATCATCGCCTTCAAGGATTTCGTCGACGGCCTCACCAATCCCTATGACGATAACGGACACGGAACCCATGTCGCCGGATGCGCCGCCGGCAACGGATACGCCCAAAACGGCAAATACCGGGGTACCGCTCCCGAGGCCCTCCTGGTAGGGGTCAAAGTGTTGGACAAAACCGGTTCGGGAAATCTGTCCGATGTCATCGCCGGAATCAAATGGTGCATCGACCATCGCGATCAATACAACATCCGAATCATTTCCCTCTCCCTCGGCAGCACGCCCAGCGGTTCCTACCGGGATGATCCGGTATGTCGGGTCGTCGAAGAAGCTTGGAAGCGCGGTATCACCGTCGTAGCCGCCGCCGGAAACAGCGGACCGGAATCGGGAACCATCGCCAGCCCCGGCAATCACCCCCAAATCATCACCGTAGGAGCCTCCGACGACCGCGAAACCGTGGACCCCGGAAACGACACGATCGCCTCCTTTTCCAGCCGGGGACCGACGGCAGACGGAGTGGTGAAGCCGGACCTGGTCGCTCCCGGTGTCGAGATCACCTCCCTGCGGGTCCGGGGTTCCTATCTGGATAAAATGAGCGCGAACAACCGGGTCGATTCCCAGTATCTCACCTTGTCCGGCACCTCCATGTCCACGCCCCTGGTCTCGGGCATCGCCGCCCTGATCTTGTCCGAACATCCAGAAATGTCCCCGGATCAACTGAAACAGAGATTGATGTCCACCGCGCGGGATCTCGGGTTTTCCCCCAATGAGCAGGGGCGCGGGCTCGTCGACGCCGCGCGGGCGGTATCCCCTTGAGGTACCTTTTAAAAAATGCCGTTTGAAACGGCATTTCTTGTTTTATATCCGAGCGTGCGTCAGCAACTGGACCGACCGGTACGCGTTCACCCTTCCCACCCTCAGCCCCGTCACCGGAACGGCGGAGGCGGTCAGAATCCGACGAATCTGCTCGGGGGTCAGGTCGGGCCGCAAATAGAGAAGCAGGGCCACCGTTCCGACCACATGGGGAACCGCCATGGATGTTCCGCTGATTTCTCTGACCCCTCCGTTAATCCATGACGATGGGATCATTTCTCCCGGTGCGGCCACATCCACCTCCTGGCTGTAGTTGCTGAAGGATGCGATCTGTCCCCTTTTATCGGTAGCGGTAATGGCGATGGTTTCCGGATACCGGGCGGGAAAATCGACTTTCCCGTAGATACCCTTGTTTCCCACCGCGGCCACCATGATGATTCCCCGCCGATACGCTTTTTGAATCGCCCACCGAAGGGATTCGCTCATCTTTTCCATGCCAAAACTCATATTGACCACCTGCATCTTGTTTTCGATGCACCAGTTGATGGCACTGAGCAGATCGGACAAATTGGCGGTTCCCCTCCGGTTGAAGGCTTTCACGGCATAGATGTAGGCCCGCGGTGCCACCCCGACGAGTCCCGTTTCCACGGCTCGGCCGGCAATCGTCCCCGCCACGTGGGTACCGTGTCCGTTGTAATCGTAGGGGGAAAGCATGGAGGACAGGATATTGACGCCTCCCCGATAATTGTCCTTCACCGCCGGATGATCGTAGTCGATACCCGTGTCGATCACCGCCACCTTCACGGCCTTTCCCCGGGTCATGGACCAAACCCGATTCGCCTCCACCTGTCGCACTCCCCAAGGAAGACGGGGAGTCGACGAGTCAGAGACCTTTTTCGCATAGGGTTCGGTGATCGTCACCCGAAGGTCCGGCTCCCAATGCTGCACATAGGGATGTCCCTCCAGAAGGCCAATCGCCTCTGCATCGTGGACGAATTCACCGATCACCATCCCCAGATGGTGGAGAACTCGGACCGGTCGCCCGCCAAAACGGTAAAGATCCCGGCATACCTCTTCGGGATTACAGGATTCCTTGAGATGAAAAATGCGGCGCACCCGTTTTCTTCGACCGATCCAAGGTCGGGGATCATACCAATGCATAATCATCCATAACACTCCCCATCCTCACTTTTTGGGCTGGGTTTGCATATATTGAGATCGATTCGGCCATGCCAAAGGAGGGTACTCATTTTGCCACCCGTGAACCGTTCCTCGCGGAGACCCAGTAACGACGACGGACCCGCCTCCAGACCGAAAATCTCGGATCGGCTCGAGGAGCTGCACCTTCTGGCGCAGCAATTGTCGATGACCACCGGAGAAGTGGAGCGCTGGATCCGAGCGATGAACAACCTGTCATCGGCCTTTACAGACCAGAAAAAGCTGGCTGACCTGATCTCCTATCTGTCCGATTGGCAAAAGAAGAGTGAGTCAAAAGGCAGCAAATCGACCGGAACCGGCCATTCCCGGAAGAAAGCCGAGGCATCGGCGCCGCACCACCCGATTTCCCGGGACGGAGACAGCCTTTACGACATCATCAATGCACCGAACTTCACCCAGATCGTGGAGAAAGTGATGGCAAAAAAGAAGCGGAGCGGAAAGAAATAAACAATTCATGGGATACATGTATGTTCGTCTTGGGAAAATGCACACGTTATCCACCCAAAGGACAAAAAAAAAAGGCGGAGGCCGCAATTG
>JAJYSD010000393.1 GCA_021793745.1 Bacillota bacterium | reverse complement strand
TGCGGCACGGGTGATGCGCTCCTACGCGATCCACGCCTGCACCGACGTCACCGGCTTCGGCCTCCTGGGCCACGCCTTTGAGATGAGCCGGGCCGGCCGAGTGGGGCTGGAGATCGATGCCCGGGCTGTGCCCGTCCTGCCCCGGACCGCGGAACTGGCCCGGGACGGCATCGTCCCCGGGGGCACGCGGGCCAATGCGAAATGGCTGGATCAGCGCCTTTCCTTCTCCGAAACCGTGGATGAGGCGACGCGGATCATCCTGTGCGACGCCGTCACGTCCGGCGGTCTGCTGGCCGCCGTACCGGAAGAACAGGCCGGCCAGCTGCTGGAGGAACTCCACCGCAACGGAGTCGCGGAAGCCCGCATCATCGGCCGGGTGGTGGACGACCACCCGGAATACATCCGGGTGACGGGATGATCGAGGCGCTTGGCAGGATCCGGGGAAGCCCATACCGCTTCCCGTCATATACCTCCGGTGGGTTTTACCGGAACGGGGCCGTTGGAGAAGAATCAGCGGCTCCTCTTTTT
This sequence comes from Bacillota bacterium, assembly GCA_021793745.1. Taxonomy (GTDB): domain Bacteria; phylum Bacillota; class Bacilli; order Thermoactinomycetales; family DSM-44946; genus Planifilum. The sequence goes on along the minus strand of JAJYSD010000393.1, from coordinate 2,148 downwards.
GCTTCCTCTTTTCTCCTCCGTTATGATAGAAAAAACGAACACAGTAGGTGTCGTTATGCTGACCAAAGAGCAACAACAGGCACTGAGACGATTGCCGGCGGTCCATCTCCTGCTCGAACATCCTTTGTTGGCTCCCTGCCTGGAGCGCTTCCCCCGGCAGATGGTGGTGGAAGTCGCCAATGACATCTTGGCGATGGAGCGCCGGCGCATGCTGGAAATCGATGATCCCACCCCGCCGGATCCCGAACGGATCGCGGTGCGCATTACGGAAACCCTGGACCGCTTGACGGCCCCCCGCCTTCGCCCCGTCATCAATGGGAGCGGTATCGTCCTCCATACCAACCTGGGACGGGCCCGATTGAGCAAAGCGGCCCTCCGGGCGGTCCGGGACGTGGCCCTCTCCTATTCCAATCTGGAATACCGTTTGCACACCGGTCAGCGCGGGTCCCGCCACGAACACGTGGAAGGGATTCTCCGACGCCTGACCGGCGCCGAATCCGCCCTGGTGGTGAACAACAACGCGGCAGCGGTTCTGCTCGTTCTGCGCACCCTGGCCCGGGGACGCGAGGTGATCATATCCCGGGGACAGATGGTGGAGATCGGCGGCTCCTTCCGGGTATCGGAAATCATGCGGGAAAGCGGCGCCCGGCTGGTGGAAGTGGGAACCACCAACAAAACCCGGCGGGAAGACATCGAGGGGGCGATCTCCGAGGAGACTGCCCTGCTTCTGAAGGTGCACACCAGCAACTTTAAAATCATCGGTTTCACCGAAAGTGTCTCCCGGGAAGAGATGGTAGAGATCGCGCGCAAACACGGCATCCCCTGTTTCGAAGACCTGGGCAGCGGTGTCCTCTACGACCTGCGCGCCCGGGGAATCGGAGAGGAGCCCACGGTGCAGGAGTGCCTGCGGGCAGGGGTGGATCTGGTCAGCTTCAGCGGGGACAAACTCCTCGGCGGTCCCCAGGCGGGGATCATCGTCGGCAAGAAACAGTGGATCGATCTGTTGAAGAAAAACCAATTGCTCCGGGCACTGCGCGTCGATAAGATGACCCTGGCCGCCCTGGAGGCCACCCTCCACCACTACCTGAATCCGGAGGAAGCGGCCCGGGAGATCCCCGTCCTCCGGCAGATCCTGAAGGAGCCCGGGGAAATCCGCGCCTCGGCGGAGCGGCTGATGGACCGGCTGCGGGAAGCCCTCGGGGAAGCCCTGTGGATGGAGGTGATCCCTACGGTGTCGGAGGTGGGAGGCGGGTCGCTGCCCGGAGTGGAGCTCCCCAGCTTCTGCCTCTCCATCGCCCATCCCCACATGCCCGTCCATCGGATGGAAGAAGGCCTCCGCCGGGGAAATCCTCCGGTGATCGGCCGCCTGTCCAGGGACCGACTCCTCCTGGACCTGCGCACCGTCGAGGAAGAGGAACATCCCCATATCGTGGATGCTTTCCGCCGCATTTTAAAATAGCGGAGGGAGAGTTCCCGAAAACGATGTCGGCACCAGTGACCGAGAAATCGATGCCGGAGGCGTTTGTCCGCAACCGAACAATCCCTTCCCCGCCCTCGGCGAAAGGGATCGAAACCCTGTCTTCAGCAAAAACAATCGATGAGGAGGGGCCCCCCATGAGCGTCTATGCTTACAGCGCCCGGATCATCACCGGGGAGGAAAAATCCCTGTCCGATTATGAAGGGCGCGTTCTGTTGATTGTCAACACGGCGAGCCGCTGCGGATTTACCTCCCAATACCGGGAGCTGCAACAGCTCTACGAGACATACCGGGAGCGGGGATTGGAGATCCTAGCCTTCCCCTGCAACCAATTCGCCAACCAGGAACCGGGAACGGAGGAAGAAATCCAACGGTTTTGCGAAACCAATTACCGGGTCACCTTTCCTCTTTTCAGCAAAGTCAACGTCAAGGGGCCGGACACCCATCCCCTGTTCAAGTACCTGACGGAAACGTCCCCGGGGGTGCTCGGCAAGGAAATCAAGTGGAACTTCACCAAGTTTTTGGTGAACCGACGCGGCGAAGCGGTCAAGCGGTACGCTCCGCAGACATCCCCCCGGCGGATCGTCAAGGATATCGAAGCGCTGTTGGAAAAGCCGTAAAACCCCGGCCGCAACCCAGGATCCCGGCCGGTGGTCGGGAAGCGACGCTAA
>JAJYSD010000392.1 GCA_021793745.1 Bacillota bacterium | reverse complement strand
GCACCAGACCACCTTTCAGGAAATGCTGGAGCACCGCCTGGGGAGGTGGTTCCGTCTGGAGGATCCCTACGATCAGATGGAATACGTGTTGCAAGGGGAAAAGGAACCGGGCTATGACGAGCGGCTTCAGGGGATCCGGTTTAAGACATCCACCCGTTTCATGGACGCGATCAATCGTTATTTGGAGGTTTTAGGGAAGAAGGGCTTGATCTTCAGCGACATCACCTTTCAGAATCGGGTTCTCATCGCCGCTGAAGAGATCGCGGAACGCTTTTACGCCCTCGACACCTCGCGTTCGATTCCGAGCCGGTTGAGCCGGCTGGCCGAACAGCTCCTGGATCGGTTGGATGAACTGGCAGAGCGGGAAAAGGAGATGCCCTGGGTGGAGGATGAAATCGAACTCCTCGATGCCGATACCTATCACCGCGCCTTCAAACAGCTTGAGCGCCGACGGGGGTTCTCCGGGGATACCTTCGATGACTTTGATCGGGAACGGAAATGGCTCGCCTCCTTCGTGGTGAACGAGCGCTTAAAACCCCTGCGAAGGTCCATCAGCCGATACCGGTTCCTCGACATCCCCGCCCTGTACCGGCAACTGTTTTCGGATCCCGATTTCATCCCGCACCTCATGCCGGAGACTCCGCTGCCCCCGGGGTGGAAGGCGATCTGCACCCAGACGGTGGAGCGGCTGGATCGCAACGAATTGGCCTATGAAGATGCGACGCCCTTCCTCTATCTGATGGAAAGACTCGTCGGGTTTCACACCAAACCCCACATACGCCACGTCTTTGTCGATGAAGCCCAGGACTTCTCTCCGTTTCAATTCGCTTTTCTCAAGCACCTGTTTCCGCGGGCCCGCATGACCGTCCTGGGCGACTTCAACCAGGCCATCTTCGTCGCCGCCGATTCCGGATTTCAAGCCCTCCCCGACCTGTTCGGTCCCGAGGAAACCGACACCTTCATTCTGACGCGGAGCTACCGCTCTACCCGGCAAATCGTCCTGTTTACCCGGGAACTGATTGACGGCGGAGATCGGATCGAACCCTTCCACCGCGACGGTCCCAAGCCCACCTGGACACCCGTGGAGAGCCGGGAAAAACTGATCGAAAAAATCGCGGGCCGCATCCATGCCCTTCAGGCGGCGGGACATCAAACCATCGCCATCATTTGCAAAACCGCCCGGGAAAGCCGGGAGGCCTATGAAGAACTGAAAAAACAGTGGCCAAACCTCCGGCTCATCGAAAAGGAGACGGCCTCCTTCGAAGCCGGTCCCCTGGTCATCCCCTCGTACCTGGCCAAGGGATTGGAATTCGATGCGGTGATCGTTTTCGACGCCCAAGAAGCGCGATACGGCAAGGAGAGCGAACGAAAGCTGTTTTACACGGTCTGCACCCGGGCGATGCACGAACTCCACCTCTATTGTGCCGGCAAGGAGACGCCCTTTCTGTCCGACGTCCCGCCGGATTTGTATGTGGTGGAATCGTAAAACCAAGGCGAAACCGCTGAAAAAAGAGCCGGAAGCGGGAGGCGGCAGAACCGATCTCCCGGACACGCCTGCGCATATCTCCGGCCCCTTTGCCCCGGGCTTTCCAGCCCGGGGCTATTGATTTCCAAAAAAAGGCCGTTGACCTTGTCAACAGCCTCAGGATAACATCTCCGCCTTTCGATCACGACGCCATGGAGCGGAGGAGCTTCGCTTCATAACGCCTTACCAGTTCGCCCGCCACTTCCTCCCGATTTCCGGCATCAAATCGCTGAACCAGTTCGGGTTCATCGATTCGTTTGGCGTACACTTTATTCCTTGTGGAATCCGTAATTTTGGCTTGCATGAAAGGGGCGCGGAGCGTCCGTATCCTTTCGATGTGGACTTTATATTCTCCGACCTCCGTTTTCCAATCCGATTCATACTCCCCTTTGACAAACAGCTTGCTGAACAGCACGTACAGCACGGCACCAATCAATGCCCAAAGGAGCAGTTTTACAAAAAACATCTCCTTCGCCCTCCCTCAACGCTTCGACTGATTTAAGGCGGTGTCCTCGTACCACCGCAGGATTTCATCGACCACTTCATCCAGGTTGTCGGCATCGTACTGCTGCATCAGATGCTTCTGCCGAAAGGTCTTGGAGCGTTGCCGGTTCCTCGTCTTATCCTGGATTTTCACCTTGATATAGGGCCGTCTGGATCCCATCCGGGTGATATGTACGCGGTATTCGCCCTGTTCCGTGGTGGCATCCGTTTCATACTCCCCCAAAGTGACGACCTTGCTGAAATAAAGGTCCGAAATCAAGTACGCCATCAGTCCACCGATGCCCGGTCCGATCAAATTGATGTCACTCATGTGATCCACTCCTCCCTCCGCTCAACTGAATCCCCCTGCACAAAGGGGCAATGTGCACGGAAGAACGCATGGTACTGTTAAAAATCTTCTCCATTTGGAAAAAACGTAAATTTCTCAAAGCCGCGATGATAAAGGCGTAAACACCGCCCGCATCGCCAGGCTGAAGTGGAAGAATGGGAGGTCAACGGCATCCGCTGGAATAAACCCCTTTCCCGTGCGCAGGATCGACACGGCATCCAATTGGCCCCGATCCAGGATGCGCCCAAAATCCACAAAAGGCTGTATTCATGTCCCCAATCCATGCTGGCCGGGATATCCGGGTTCACAACATCAGCTTTGAC
>JAJYSD010000391.1 GCA_021793745.1 Bacillota bacterium | reverse complement strand
GGTCCAGTCCCGGGGATCCCGCTCCGGGTAATCGTTGGCCGAGGTCAGCGCATATTTCACCACCGCTTCCGGTTCGGATAGCCGGAGCTCGATCCAGGCCGTAGGTTCAAAGGCGAGCCATTTGGTGGTCACATCGCCGTCGATCAGTTGCTGATCCGTTTCATGGGGCGGGTTGTTGGCGCTGGCCTTGATCTCCTTCACCTTCTCGGTGATATCCCCCGGGATGCGATCTTCGGGGACGATGTGGCCGTCAACTCCCTTTGCCCTTTTATTGCCTTTCGAATCGGTTTCAACCGTATTTTCCCAGGTCAAATCATCCTCTTCAAAGGACGAGAAAAAGTCGGTTTGAACCTCCCGGGCTGACGCCGCCGGGGGAAAAGGAGCGAACAACATTTGCGACAGAAAGGCAATCACCACCCACACGCTGAAAACCTTCCTCGCATCCAACCTGTTCATCGACGCACCTCCGGGTCCAATCGAAGCCGACAAAAGCCGGTTTGATAATGTTTTAATCAAATGATACTAAATTTTTAATTGTTTGTAAATATCGGCGCATGCGCTCCCCTCCTCCTTCCGTTAAACCCCGCTCACCATCTCTCAAACCAGAATGCGACCTACCGAAGCTTTTCCCTGCAAATCCGCCGACTGTTCACCGGCAAAAAATGAACGCGGCAAAAGGAGTTCCGCCGCATGACGGGGAAAATGGATAAGGAGGACAAGGAACATAAGCGTCCGCCCTTTTCGGAATTGAACGTCACGGTTGAACATTCCGCCGAATGAACGCGGCGGTTTGGGAGGGTCCGCCATGATCAAACGGGATTACGAAGAGTACCGCCGCGCTTTCGAGGGCGTCCCCAAACCCTTTGCCTACCTCGACCTGGATCTCCTTTCGGAAAACATCCGCAGCATCGCCGGGAAATGCGGGAATAAAACCCTCCGCCTCGCCAGCAAATCCCTGCGCAGCGTCCGGGTCATCCAGTTCGTGCTCCAAGCCTCCGACCGCTTCCGGGGCGTCATGTGCTTCACCGTCCCCGAAGCGGTGTATCTCGCCGAACAGGGGCTGGACGATCTGCTCGTCGGATATCCCGCCTGGGAGCCGGAGCACCTCCGGCAAGCGGCGCGCAAGATCGCAGGCGGCCGCCGCATCACCCTGATGGCGGACTCGGCCGAGCATATCGACCATCTGGAGGCGATCGCCCGGGAGACGGGCGTGCGCATCCCCGTCTGCCTGGACATCGACATGTCCGTCTCCTATCCCGGCCTCCACTTCGGCGTCCGGCGATCCCCCCTCCGGACCGCGGAGGAGGCGCTGGCGCTCGTCCGACGGATCGCCTCCTCGCCCCACCTCCTGCTGGACGGGCTGATGGGTTACGAAGCCCAAATCGCCGGGGTGGGCGACCGCTATCCGGGCGCCTGGGCCAAAAACCTCCTCGTCCGCGTGCTCAAACGGCACTCCGTCCGGGTCGTGGCGGAGCGGCGGGCGGAACTGGTTCAGGCCGTCCGCGAGCTGGGAATCCCCCTCCGCTTCGTCAACGGGGGCGGGACGGGAAGCCTCGCCACCACCGCCCGGGACCCGTCGGTGACGGAGGTGACCGTGGGGTCGGGACTTTATGCTCCGGTCTTGTTCGATTATTACCGGGATTTCCGGTATCAGCCCGCCGCGGGCTTCGCCATCGAGATCGTCCGCAGGCCGCACCCCGGCATCTACACCTGCGCGGGGGGCGGTTACGTGGCCTCCGGCGCCGCCGGGCGCGACAAACTGCCGGTGCCTTATCTGCCGGAAGAAGTCCGCCTGCTCCCGCTGGAGGGCGCCGGCGAAGTCCAGACACCGATCCGTTACGAAGGGCCGATTATCCTGAACCTGGGGGATCCGGTCTTCCTGCGCCACGCCAAGGCGGGGGAATTGTGCGAGCGATTCGACCGGCTCCACCTGTTTTCGGAGGGGCGGATCATCGGGGAGGCTTCCACTTACCGCGGAGACGGGAGGTGTTTTCTGTGAGGAGTAAGGAATGGAGCAACTGGTCCGGTTCCGTCCGCTTTCGGCCGGAGCGCATCCTTTATCCGGCTTCCGTGGAGGAGGTGGCCGGGATCATCCGGCAGGTCGCCGACGAAAACAAACCAATCCGCGTTGTCGGTTCGGGCCATTCCTTCACGCCCCTGGTACCGGCCGATATCCTTCTCTCCCTCGACCGACTTCGCGGTTTGGAAGCGGTGGACAAAGAGCGCCGGCTCGTCACGGTCCGAGCCGGAACCAAACTGAAGGAGCTGGGGGAGCTCCTCCACGGGCACGGATTGGCCCAGGAAAACCTGGGGGACATCAACGCCCAGTCCATCGCGGGGGCGATCAGCACCGGCACCCACGGCACCGGGACGGGCTTCTGCATTTTGTCCACACAGGTGGCCGCCCTCACCCTCGTCAACGCAAGGGGGAAGGTGGTCGAATGCTCCCCGGACCGAAATCCGGAGCTGTTCAAGGCGGCGCAGGTTTCCCTCGGCGCCCTGGGGGTGATCGTCCGGGTCACGCTGCGGGTGCTTCCCCGGTACCGGCTTTACTACCGGAGCGGACAGATGCACCTGGAGGACTGCCTGAACCGCCTGGACCGCTACCGCAGCGAACACCGCCATTTCGAATTTTACTGGTTCCCCCACACGGATCGGGTCCAGGTGAAATTCATGGATGAGACGAATCAGGA
>JAJYSD010000390.1 GCA_021793745.1 Bacillota bacterium | reverse complement strand
GATGTTGACGATCAGGGCCAAACCGATCAGGATCGCATTCAGGCCGGCGATGAAAAAGACGGGAATGAATCTAAACAATTGATCCAGATCGTGGGCCGCCATCTCGCGGACATTGGAGACGACCCACCCTTCCCTCTCGAACCTGAACACCCCGCCGCTCCGAAACAGCCAGCTGGACAGTGCGTCGGGCCGGGAACGGCCGAGAAGAACATGATTATAGCCGTCCGCCCCGATGCCTGAGAGGATCCGCGCCGCATCGAGGGAAACCAGGGCCGTCGCCTGGGCCTTTTCCAGCCCGCGGTAGCCGGTCAAGCCCCGTTCAGCCACCACCTTTTTCACCGTAAAGGGCTGCTTCCGGCCGCCGGCATCCAGGACGAGAAGGCGATCCCCCTCCCGGGCCTCCAGCCGGTTCGCCGCCCGATCAGACAGCACGATCTCTCCTGCCGCGAGGTCGGAGGGGATCTCCTTCGCCGCTTCGGGATCAAACTTCTCGGCCGCCGCCGGGTCCCATCCGTGCACGTAGGTTCTCGGGCTGAGGAGAAGGGGCCTGCCCTTCTCATCCGGCTTGACGAGGGTCACCGTCAAACCGACGGTGGGCAATACGCGATCGTAGTTCTCCTTCTCCGCCAGGCGCTCGATGTGCCGCACATCCTCCGCCGTCATGTAGGAACGTTTCAGTCCTTTTTGCCCGTCCGCCGAAAGGTCGCTGACGATCCGGCCGAACTGCTCCTCAAAAAACCGGTCAACGCTGGCCTGAATGGAACCGGTGAGGAGCAGCGACGTCGTGATCAGCGCCGTTCCGGTCATCGCCCCGATCACAGTGAAGACCGTCGTGCTTTTGCGGACCGTCAGGTTTCGGACCGCCACGCGCCGCAGATGGGGATCGCGCCCCGGGAGAAAGGCCGTGGCCAGGACGGCCGCCACAAGCAAACCGGCGAAGATTCCGACCGCCATCACCCTTCCCTCCCCGCGGACGGCAGTGAAGGAGCCTGCTGCCGTTTCGTCGCCCGTTCCCGGAGGATTTGACCGCTATCCATGTACAGGATGCGGTGGGCCCGTTCCGCCACCTCCGGATCGTGCGTCACCAGAACCATGGTGAGTCCGTCCACCCGGTTCAGATGATCCAGCAGATCGATCACCAGTTCCGTGGTCTTCCGGTCGAGGGCTCCCGTCGGCTCATCGGCAAAAACGACGGCGGGACGGTTGACGATCGCCCTCGCCAGGGCGACCCGCTGCGCCTGTCCCCCCGACAGCTCCGACGGCCGGTGGTGGCGCCGCTCCTTCAACCCGACGCGGGCGAGGGCCTCCTCCGCCCTCCGCCGGGCCGCTCGGGCGGGAACCCCCATCGCCAAGAGCGGCAGCTCCACGTTTTCCACCGCCGACAGGACGGGAATCAGGTTGTAGGCCTGGAAGACGAAGCCCATCTTCTCCGCGCGGCAGCGGTCCCGCTCCCGCTCCTTCATCCCGTGCAGATCCAGCCCCTGGATCCACACGCTGCCGCGGGCGACGGTGTCGATCCCGGACAGCACGTTCAAGAGGGTGGTCTTTCCGCATCCCGACGGGCCCATGATGGCCACCATCTCCCCGGGGAACACGGAAAGGGAGACCCCCCGCAACGCCTCCACGCGATTTTCCCCGTCTCCGAAGATTTTCCACAACTCATCCGCTTCCAGCATCGGTTCCATCACGATCTCCTCCCTTCGCCTCCCAATCATAAAGGGAAGGTTTCGGGATCCTTTCGGGAAGTTCTTAAGAAGTTGTCAAGAAACGGGGAATCTCGGCAAAGTGACCGTAAAGGTGCTGCCCTCCCCCGGCTCGCTGTCGACGGCGATCGTTCCGCCGTGCGCTTCCACAAATCCCTTGGCGATGGCCAGGCCCAGCCCCGTCCCGCCCGATCGGCGGTTCCGGGAGTCGTCCACCCGAAAAAAGCGCTGAAACAGGTAGGGGAGCTTTTCCGGAGGAATCCCCGGCCCCCGATCCACAATGTCCACCCGCACCGAATCTTCAAAGGCCATCAGGCACATCTTCACCGGACTCCCGCGTTCTGAATGGCGAATGGCGTTGCCGATCAGGTTGATGAAGGCCTGACGAATCCGTCCGGGATCGCAATAGATTTCACAATCCGCCGATCCCTCCACCACCAGCGTCATCCCCTTTTCCTCGGCTTCGAACCGCAGCACATCGACCACCTCGTCGATCAAAGCCCCGAAGGGGACCCAGCGGCGATCGAGGGACAACCGTCCGGCCTCCGCCAAACCGAGCTGTTGCAGATCCTGGACCAGGCGGGACAACCGGATCGTTTCATCGACGAGGGGCAGCAAGCGGTCGGGGGCCAGTTGCTCCCTCCCTTCCAGAAGCGACTCCAGCTGCCCCCGCAGGATGGCCAACGGCATCCGTAGTTCGTGGGCCACATCGGCGACCAACCGGTTGCGGGCCTCCTTCCCCCGGACCCATTCCCGGCGCATTTTTTCCATCGAACGGGCCACCGCGGCCAACTCATCGGTGCCGGAGACGTGCACTTCCGTCAGATCCGGAGCAAAGGCCGCTTCCTCCGCCGACGCGCTCAATTGCTCCAGCCGCCGGGTCATCCCCAATGCCGCCGCGTACACCGCCGACAGGCCGATCAGGCCGATCGCCAGCAGGAGCGCCAGGGGCAGGTCGGCCGGTTCCCCCCCGAGCGCGGATCCTCCCAAT
>JAJYSD010000389.1 GCA_021793745.1 Bacillota bacterium | reverse complement strand
CCGACAACAAGGGTCAGCTGCTTACGCAGGGAAACGGCGTGACAGGGTTTATAGGGATGTTGAGTTTCATGGTAAAGGAAACGTTGAAGAAGTTCGGCCCGGAAAACCTGCGGCCGGGAGACATTATTATCATCAACGATCCGTATGGTGGGGGAGGTTCTCACCTGTCCGATGTGGGGCTGGTGATGCCGATTTTCTACGATGGAGAATTGGTTGCTTTTTCCGCCAACAAGGCCCACTGGACGGAAGTCGGAGGGAAAGATCCCGGTTCTTTCACAAACGATGCAACGGAGATTTTCCAAGAAGGGCTGCAGTTTTCCTGTGTGAAATTGTTTGACGAAGGAAGGTTGAACGAAGCGCTGGTCGAAGTGATCAAAGCGAACGTTCGCTTTCCCGATCTTTCTCTTGGCGACATGTGGGCGCAAGTCGCCGCCCTCCGCACGGGCGAGCGCCGTTTTCGAGAGCTGTGCGACAAATACGGAAAGGATACGGTGTTGGCTTCCATCGAGTATTTGCTCGATCACGGAGAAAAGCTGACCCGTCAGGAATTGAAGAAATTGCCGAAGGGGACCTTCGAAGCGGAAGATTACATCGACGATGACGGGATGGGGAACGGCCCCTTTAAAGTAAAAGTGAAAGTGACGATCACCGATGACAAATTCATCTGTGATTTCCGCGGAAGCCACCCTCAAGTGCCCGGGCCGATCAACTGTTCCTACACCGGCCTGGTGTCGGCGGTGCGCACCATCTTTCTCGCGATCACCAATCCGTCGCAAGACATCAACGACGGGGTTTTTCGCCCCTTGGAGGACATTACCGATCCGCGATCGATCTTTTCCGCTGAGCGCCCGGCGCCGGTGTCTATCTATTGGGAAAGCATGTATTATGGAGCGGATATGATCTGGAAAGCCTTGGCCCCTGTGTTGCCCGATCGCCTCACCGCCGGTCACCTGCTTTCCGTGTGTGCCGTGACGCTTTCCGGCACCCATCCGGATCGGAACGAGCCGTTTCTCATCGTGGAACCGTCCGTCGGCGGTTGGGGAGCCGGTAAGGGACAAGACGGCATGCGGGGACAGTTTTGCATCGGTGACGGGGAGACGTACAACGTGCCGGTGGAAATCGCGGAAACCCGTTACGGAGTGATGGTTGATGAGTACAGCCTTCGGTGCGACGGTGCCGGTGCGGGAGAGTATATCGGAGGATCCGGTGTTATCCGTTCGTACCGGGCGCTGACGGACAACCAGTTCGTCACGGCGACGTTCGGCCGACACAAATTCGTGCCGTGGGGGGTCAACGGCGGCAGAGACGGCTCCGCGAACGAATTTTACATCATCAAAGCGAACGGTGAAGTGGACGGGCCGTTCGGCAAGTATGCCCGTTATCCCCTGAACAAGGGCGATGTCGTGAAATTGATCACCGCAACGGGGGGCGGTTACGGAAATCCCTTGGACCGTGCTCCGGAAAAGGTCGCCTTTGACGTGAAGAACGGCTATATCAGCCTGGAACAGGCAAAGGAGATTTTCGGGGTTGTTGTCAATCCGGAAACCTTCGAAATCGTGGATTTCACTCCGGAACGGAAGCAGCGGACAAAACAGAGAGAAAAGGCATAAAAAAAAGCGCATGCATTGGCTGAAGGAGCTTTCCTCCTTCAGCTGTGTTCCAATATATTTAAGAATATTCAAAATGGGGGGGTGCGGGCCATGAATCGCCAAAGGAGCCATTCGTCCCTCGATCAGGATAAAGCTTTATCCTCCATTCCGTCCACTGAAAGACAGCATTGGCTGGCCCCTGCCATGATTTTTGGCGGGCTGGAGTTTACCATTCCGGTGCTCATGGTGGGAGCTACGTTGGCGGGAAGTTTCGGCTTGTCTGAAATCGTTCTGGTTCTTTTGGTCGCGCTGGTCCTTTTCCAATGGGCGGGGAACGCTCTCCAGGGTTACATTGGGGCGAAGACGGGAAGGGCGTCTTCCGTCATCGCGCGGACCAGTTTTGGGGCCTATCAGGCGAGGTTTGTCGTCGGTTTAACCATATTTATCGTTTCCATGGGATGGTGGGCCCTGCAAACCGCCGTTGCCGGCAATGCGATTTCGGTGATGCTCGGCATCGATTATGAACAACAATGGTTGCCCTGGGCGGTTGTCACCGTGATTGCGGGATTGATTTTCGCGCTGCCTTCCATCATCGGTTACAACTCGATGAAGTGGACCGATTATCTCGCGGTCCCTGCCGGTCTTCTCCTGGCCGGAGCGGGCATCGCCCTGGCGCTGAAAAATACGGGATTGAAGACGCTGGTTCACTGGTCCCCGACGCCATCCATGTCTTTTCTTGCCGCTGTCAGTTTGGTCATCGGCGTCAACGTTTCCCAGTGGGTGATCGCCTCCGATTACACCCGCTACGCAAGGCCGAGAGTGAAGGACAACGTGCTGATCCCTTTGGGAATCGTCGCCGTCGGATTTCCGCTGTTTTTTGTGGGGGCCGTCATGGCGGTGGGCGTCGGCGAAGCGGACATCGTGAAGGTCATGGAAAATCTCGGGTTTCCTTTCTGGGGCTTCGTCATTTTGTGGTTCGCCACGTGGACCAGCCAATTGGTCAATAATTACAGTATGGGTCTGGCGTTGGCGAACATGCTGAATGTCAATTCGGGAAAGGGGCGCGCGGCCCTTACCTTCATCGGCACGCTCTTGGCCATCGCCCTCGC
>JAJYSD010000388.1 GCA_021793745.1 Bacillota bacterium | reverse complement strand
TCCGCCACCTCCTTGGGGGAACCCGCCGTTGTCGCTCCCCACTCGGCCGCCTCTTCCATCTTGGCGGCCGTTCGGTTCCAAACGGTGACCGGAAATCCGGCCCGGTAAATGTTTCGGGACATGGAACGGCCCATGATGCCCAAACCGATAAATCCGACACGGAGTGAACGGGGCTCCATGGCTGCTACCTCCTTTTGTACCTGTCGTTTCCCGACGCATGCATTTGTCCGGGTGCAGCCGCCAACCCGACGGAAAGGGGCGGGAGGCCAGGCGGCTCCACGCCCCCCTTCCGCCCGCGCGGTCCGCCCTGCACCCCTGGATCAACCGCTTCCCCCATATACTTTCTGTTTTGGTGAAATAACTCCTTCCGCACCAAAACCCGCTGCTGCTCCGTCAACGGCCCAGCTTCTCCTGAAGCCGGCTCCGAATACTCCTCTCCACCGCATCCCACAGGGAACGGTCCTCCAACAGGCGCCTTTTGAAGGAGCGGTACATCTCCCGCTGTTTCTCCTCAAATAGCGGATCGTCCTTCGGCGGCAGCGACGCCCGCATCTCCTCGATCAGCTTTTGCACCTCCGGGGCCCTCGGCCCCCAGACCGCCCGCTCCTCGCCATCGGCATCGATGAAGATGAAGATGGGGATCGACCGCGATTTGCCGTTCGTCAAATACTGATCCATCAGCTCCAGGTTTTCATCGCGGATGAGAAAACGCAGCTCAAAACCGGCCGCCTCCGCCAACCGCATGAGGATCGGTACGCACAGCATGGCATCGCCGCACCAATCCGCCGTCAAAACGATGACGCGGAGCCCTTTTTCCCGCAATCCCTCGTAAAAGGGGCGGGCCTCCTCCGGGAGGGGAAAGCGATCATAAATTCCCATCATCTCCTCCCGGTTCACCTGCATCGAATCGATGTATTCCTGTGTCGTCATCCCCTTCTTGAACCAGCCATTGAGCGTCACGTAAATTCCTCCCTTTTTCCTTCCTTCTCCAATGAATTTTCATTATCATTCTACCATGGCAAGGCCATCCAGTCTCAAGGAGCCGATTTCCCTTTTGCTGCGGGAACTGGCCCGCCCCTCCTTTTGGTGGTATGATTTTCTATGAACTTTTAATTTTCCATTTCGTTGGAAGGTGGTTGTCGATGAAGAAACGCTCTGGTCTCTTGATCCTTCTCGGCCTTCTTCTCCTCCTGTCCGCCTGCTCGCCGGGTGCTGACAAACCGGCGGACAAGCCCGAAGAAACCATCAAGCCGGCAGCCAAAGACCCCGAAGGAATGGTCATGGAAGGACCCGGGAAATTTGCGGGAAAAGCGTATGACGAGGCGAAGGTCCGGGCGGAGTTGAAGAAATGGCCCAAGGACATGACCGCCGATGAGGTGTATAACCGCTTGGTGTGGCTAATGGCGGAAGATTACAAACCCATTGTCAAGGAAGCGAAGGAGTACGAGCCCCCCTTCTCCGTGAGCAAGCTGAGGGATTTTGACCCCGATTCCCAGAAGCATTCGGACAAGCAGAAACAAGAAAAGAACAAGAGGAAAAACGTTGTCATCCTGATCGATTCCAGCGGCAGCATGGCCGGCCGCGTCAACGGAAAGACTAAAATGGCGGAGGCCAAGAAGGCGGTGAAGGAGTTTGCCGCCTCCCTGGAAGGCGACATCCGGATCGCCATCCGCGCCTACGGGCACAAGGGCACCAACCAGAAAAAGGACAAGGAACTTTCCTGCGCCAGCACGGAGGAGCTGTACCCCCTGTCCGCCTATCAAGAGGAACGGTTCACCCAGGTGATCGATTCCCTGAAACCCTCGGGTTGGACCCCGCTGGCCGCGGCGATCCGGGGGGCGGGCGAGGATTTGGCGTCGGCCCATCCCGAGGACGAAAACATCGTATATGTGGTCAGCGACGGGATTGAATCCTGCGGCGGCGACCCGGTGAAGGAAGCCAAGGCTTTGCATCAATCGAAAATCAAAGCCGTGGTCAACATCATCGGGTTTGATCTGGACCAAAACAGCCGGAAGTCCCTGGAACAGGTGGCCAAGGCCGGCGGCGGGGAATTCACCCATGTCCGATCCGCGCAGGAGATGAGAAACGAGTTTGACCGAGGGACGTACCTCGGACGCTGGAGCGAGGTTTTTTGGTGGTATTCTCGGAACGCCGGCGACCTCTTCTGGGCCAGAACCCGGGAAATCAATAAAATCGAGAAAATGTTGGGCGGCGTCTGGGACCGCGGAAAAATCGCAAGCCTGTGCGACGTGGAATATGAGCGCATGACAAAAGCCCTGGAGTTTCTGATCGACCAGCAGATCGTCCCGGAATCGATGGGAGGTTCTGACGGTGAGGTGACAAAAAAGCTGGACCATCGCAAGAAAATGATCGTGGAATATCAAGAGAAGTTAGCATCACAAAAATTCAAGCAGATTGAGCGAGAGTACGATCGCCTGATCGATTTCTTAGAGGAAACCAAAAAGCGGGAAAATGAAAAGCTGGAGCCATACCTGTCGTGACAAAAAACGAACCGCTGCCCCTCGGTCCGGTTGCCTCGAAAAACGCCTAATCGATATAATGAAGATGCGGGCTTTTGATGCAGTCAAAATCCTCGCAAAGGAGTGAGGGGAACGTGGCCAAAAAGGTGTTGATTGTCACCGGAGATGCCGTCGAAGCCCTGGAGATCTATTACCCCTATTACCGCTGTCTGGAAGAG
>JAJYSD010000387.1 GCA_021793745.1 Bacillota bacterium | reverse complement strand
TGTCGGAGGAGGCACGGGTGGAAAAGGGTGAGGAGGACCGACCGGGTCCGCTGACCCTTGCCTACGCGGTGACGGCGAAGAAGGGCGGCGGGAAGGATGAGGATGCCGAAGAGCCCCGGGCGGTGGTTGTCGGAAGTTCCGCCATGTTTTCGGGCAATGCTTTCACCCTGCAGGGAAACCGCGACTTTTGTCCTGAACGCCGTCGGCTGGCTGCAGGGGGATGAGGACAAGGTGACTATCCGCCCCGTCGAGCGGTCCCTGCGCCAGACTTATGTGCCGGGCGGCGAGGCCCTCGCGATTTTCCTGGGAACCGTCGTGCTTTTGCCGGTCATCTTCCTGATCGCCGGAGGGGTGATCTGGTGGAGGAGGCGTCGGGCATGAAGCGATGGCTTCCTACGGGAATTGCCGTCCTCGTTTTTGCGGCATTGTGGTTCTTCTATTCCGGTCCGGGCGGATCGGATTCTGAAGAGAAAAGGGAGAACCGGTTGTTTCCCGGGGTCCAAGCTGAGGATGTGGCCCAATTGACCCTTTTGGAGAAGGGGAAAGTCTCCCTTGAGCTCAGGAAGGCCGGGGAAGGATGGGAATTCGTCCGTCCCCGTCCCCTCCCCGTGGACGGGGAGGCGGTCGATGCTTGGGTTTCGTCCTTCGTCGAGCTGAAAAATGCGGAACCGGTGGAGAAAGAGCGCCCGGGCGACGTGACCCCCTTTGGTCTGAAGGACCCGGAGCTAAGTTTGACCGTTTTCCTGAAAAACGGGAAAACGCTTCGCCTGGATGTCGGGAGCCGGATCCCGGTGGAGGGAGGAAACTATGTGACCACCGGGGATCAGGCCCCCGTGTTGAAGCTGGATGCGATGCAGGCGGAGGGATTGCGCAAGCGCCCCCTCGATCTGATGGAAAAACGGCCCGTCCCCCTGGATTCTGAAAAGGTGACGGAAGTCCGGGTCGAATGGAAAGAGGGGAAACTGGCGGCCGAAAAAAAGGGGGATCAGTGGAAGCTGACGGCGGGAAAAAACCGCTTTGATCCGGAGCGGTTCGCGGGTTGGCTGGATCACCTCACCTACCTCCAGACCGAAGAACTGGCGGTGGAAGGAAAGTCTTTGGCGAAAAAGGAGCCGGTGTTGTCCCTCACCCTCAAGCTGAAGGAGGAGGAACGCACCTATGTCGGGATCCGGCACAGGGATCGGATCTGGATCATGGAGCAGGGAGGGAAGTGGGCCTGGTCCTTCGGGGAGAAGCGGATCGAGGAATGGATGCAACAGGTGAAAAAGGATGCGGAAAAGGAGTAGCCATTGCGGCGAGCTGAAGCGGGAAACATTGCCCAGCGCCTGTTTCATGGCGGCTGGGCATTCCTCGTTATTGCGGGCCAATCCATGATCCCATTGGAGATGGGACTGGAAATGAAAAGTGCAGGTACATCAGAGACCGCCTCATTTCATGTTCGTGAGGGGTTGTAAAGGTCATCATCTTGGGAATCCATCGGTATCTGGGTTTTAACCCGTTGGCGATGAGGAAGCCCACCGGCGATGCTTTGACATTTGATTTAAGGCTTTTGATGAGCATTCCGATGGCTTCCTTCCCCAAGGAGCGCGAAATCCGCCCCATGCAATCTATTCCAAAATACACTTTTCTTATTGTTCACTGCAATGTAAGCGATCGTTTCACCGACGGCTGTATGGCTGCGTGCAGCTAGGTGACTATTCCTCGCAAGAAGCTTCCCGCCGCAGATTTGTCCTTCCGCACGCCGAGGTGTATGGTTGACACGGTGAGCAATCTCCTATGGCCGACCGTCTTCCTTGTCTTACCGTAAACATTGTAGAAGGCTGATGCGCATCAGATGAACAAGTTGACCTTTGACTCGTAGGCTTCGTCCAAATACGTCGCCACGCCACCGAAGTCGATTCCGTCGATCAGTTCCTCGGCCTGGATGCCCAACACGTCCATGGACATGGTGCAGGCAACTATTTTGACCCCCTGTTCCTGGGCCATCTCGATCAGCTGGGGCAGGGTGGACACATTTTTACGCCGCATCGCCCATTTCATCATCTTGGCGCCGAGGCCACCCATGTTCATTTTGGAAATCCCCAACTTTTCCGGTCCCTTGGGCATCATGGCGCTGAACATCTTTTCCATCCAGTGTTTTTTTCCGTGAGCGGCGTTCTCTTTGCGCAAGATGTTCAAGCCCCAAAACGTGAAGAACATCGTCACCTCGCTGCCCATGGCCGCCGCTCCGTTGGCGATAATGAAGCTGGCCATCGCTTTGTCCAAATCGCCGCTGAAAACGATAATGGTTGTTTTGTCAGCCATGTTTTCCCCTCCCATGATTCCGATGTGGTCAGTACCGGAACGTTTTTCGTGCCGAACCGTTGTCGGGGTAGGCGCTTGCGGCAACTTGCTGAAGCACCGCGACGAGCTCTTCCTCGACTTCACGTGCAATCGACGCTGTGCCTTCTCCGTACGGCTCTGCAAGACGGGTCGGCCGGATCATGCCGACCACCGTGCGGTTGTTTTGCGCGTATGCGCCCAGTTTGCACGGCAATAGACACACGGTGTCTGGGTTTTCCGACAAGACCCGCGCTGCCACGGACGGTTTGCACACTTCCCAGACGACAAATCGTCCGGTGACCGGGTGTCCTTTTTTCGCCAATGTTTCCGACACATCCAGTTCCCACAGCACACCGAATCCGTGTTGTTTAGATCGGA
>JAJYSD010000386.1 GCA_021793745.1 Bacillota bacterium | reverse complement strand
TTCCGATCTAGCTTGTGCTCCGTGTGAAAGCCGATCCCGATGGCCACTCCCTCCGGAGCGTTGTGGGCAGCCACCGCCAATACCAGGAGCAAACCCAGCCGGGCATAGGAGGAGCGATCTCCATGTTCCCCGTCCGGTCTTTCGATGTGGTGCAGGAGGATCATGAGCAGCAATCCGGCGGACATGCCCAGCACCACGTGGGCCCAGGTCCCGTATCGAATCGCGGTGGAAAGGAGACTTCCCAGGGAAACCACCAGCATGACCCCCACCGACATTCCCAGGGAAAACGCGATTCCCCGTCGGGACAAGGAACCGTATTTCAGCACAAGGATCACGCCGAGCAGGGTGGACATGCCGGAAAGGGCGCTGTACGCAATCGCCTCGATCATCGGCCGGACCTCACAGCAAAAATTTGAATCCCAAAAGCAACAGGATCAGACCGCCCAGCGCCTCTCCGTAATTGCCCACCCAATGACCCAGGAACTTTCCCAAGATCATGCCCAGTCCCCCCATCAATCCGCCGAACATACCGAACAAACCCAAGGCGAAGGGGGCATCCGTAGACAAAATGCCGAGGGAAAACCCCGCCGACAGGGAATCCAAGCTGACGCTGAAGGAGGAGACCAACATCCCCCAGAAAGTGGTAACAGAAGCGCTGGAGGCACTCGCTTCCCGCAGGCTGCTCCACAACATATTCCCACCTAAGATACAAAGCAAACCCCCGCCGACCCATACCGCGATATCCCCGACCCATCCGTTCATATGCCGTCCGAGCGTCATCCCCGCCAAGGGCATCAGGATATGCATCATACCGATCGTACCGCTCATCGCAAACAATTGTTGCGTCATCATTCCTCTCATTCCCAGGCCGATTCCGAGGGAGAAGGCATCCATACCGAGTGCGAAGGCAATCATGACCAGGGTTATGAGCTGTCCCCATTGCGGCAACAGAAGTTCCATGATCCTCCCCCCATCCGGCTTGTCTGCATATGGATATGCTCCGGAAGGGGAAAAAAGAACCGCGCCCGGTAAGGTGCGGTCAGGGGGAAGGATCGACTTTCCGCCGAGCGACCCTGCCACATGGAGCCGGGACGGAACCTTTTATAGCCTGAGTTTGTCGGAGGTGTCCCCGCCATACCGGGCGGCCCTGCTCGATCAAAACAGCGCGATCTGCGGCTCCGGCACCCGGCCTTGAAGAGGCCGCCACCCGGCTCCCGGCAGCAAGCGAGGAAATTGCCGCCTCCCTATCTGCGGAAGGGGGCCGGTGAAATTCAAGAGGCCGGTTCCTTTTTCGGAAGAGGCCGCTCCGATCCGAGGAGAACCCTTCGGACGCACCACAGGCAGAAGAAGGCGAACAGTCCATAAACGATTCCCGCCAGGAGAAAGACGCTTCCGACCCCGATCCACCCGGCGAGGGCGGCTCCCAGCATCGGGGAAAACAGCATGGTTGCGTTTTGCACCGCATTGGCCACCGCAACCACCCGTCCCACCATCGCCCGGGGAGACTCCGATTGCAGCAGCGTGACATAGGGGACGTGGAACAAGGGGGAGACGATGCCGCCGGCAAACCACACCGCCAGCCACAGCGGAAAAGGGAGCGTGACCCATTTCAGGCCTCCCATCCCGATCACGATCATGAGGACGCTCACCGGAAGAATGGAGGTGCTCATCATGAGCAAAGGGCTCCGAATGAAGCGATTCAATGGAGCCACCAGGAGAGTCCCCAAAATGCTGCCAGCGGCGATCGCCCCCGGAATCAGCCCGAAGGCTTCGACTCCCATTCCCAGGGATTGGGCCCAAAGAATGATCAACTTATCGTACATCCAGATGATCAGCATCGAAACCGTCGCGGTTCCAATCACAAAGGTCAGGATCCGGTTGGATCGGATCATGCGCACCCCCGCCGTCAAATCCCTCCGGTTTAGCGGAGGGGCGGCGGTTCCGGATGCTTTCTCCTCTGCGGGAAGCCCCATCAAAGCCATGGCAGCCAACAAAAATCCTGCGGCTTCCAACAAAAACACCGTCTCCGAACCGGAGATGGCGAAAACGAGCCCACCGAAGGCTGGAGCCGCTATTTTCGCCGTATTCAGGGACAGCTGACTGAGGGCGTTGGCTTGCTCCAGCCGGTCCCGGGGCACGAGCCACCGCAAGGACGCTTGCCGGGCGGGATCAAAAAGAACATCCAAGATTTCCTTCAGGAAAACGAGCGGAAGAAGCCAGTACAGGTCGGGGGCCAGCATGAAGCCGATCACGAAGGGGATGCGCAGAACACAACAAAACAGCATCAGCCGCTTTTTGGAAACCCGATCCGCCAGCAGGGCGATCCAGGGACCGACCAGAATCCAAGGAAGGCCGACCGCAAAGGCAAAGGCGGCCAAGGCGCCGGCACCCAACCCCCACTCATAGACGATCAGCGCCTCCAGGGCGACGAAATCAAAAAAATTTCCGAAATCGGAAAACACCTGGGCGATCCACAAGCGACGATAGGGGCGATGGGTGAGGGGGACAAATAGTGAATTCATGGCGGCCCCCACCGTCACGGATGCTCCGGAGAATCGCTTTCTTCAAGGCCGAGGGCGGCCTGCCTGCGCCTGCGGGTTGCGCTGGATGATGATGCGCTGGCGGCCATGAATCAGGGCGTGTTAATGACCGACGAGCTGTATGATCGGCTGGTGGCCTGGGTTCAGGGTCACTATCGGGACG
>JAJYSD010000385.1 GCA_021793745.1 Bacillota bacterium | reverse complement strand
CAGGGATCACCCGACCGCCTCCGCCGTCCGGGGGTGGTTTGCCGCCACCTGGGCGCTGATCGCCCTGGCGGTAGGCATCGGCTGGCTTGCCCCCAAGGCGGACGCCCGTTGGCCCGACCCGGTTTCCTGGATCACCAGCCAGGATGAGCGGGCGGGCTCCCGAACCCAGGGGCGGTTCAGCGGCTATTCCTCCGACGACCGCCGCCTGGGCGGCCCCTTCATCCAGGACCGGCGGACCGCCTTCCGGGCGACGGTGGATCATCCCTACTACTGGCGGGGAGAAGCCCTTGACATTTACACCGGTCACGGGTGGGAGGAAAATCGGAATCCGCCCGTACCAATCCATCTGTACCCCGATCCGACCATCCGCGTCCCCTCCCATCTGCTGCTATTTCACGATTTAGAGGCCGTAAAAAACCGGGCAACGATCGCCTGGAGCTATCCCCGATACCCCGTCCTTTTCACTCCGGGCCAACTGCGCCGGGCGGATCCGGGGCAACCGCTCATCGGGAAATTGGAGAGCTTCTTCTTTCCCTACGATCCCCCCGAAAGCTACAGCGTGACGGCGGAGATCCCCCGGATCGATGAGAAGAAACTGCGGCAGAGTTCGATGACATATCCGAAGGCCATCACCAGTGTATATCTGCAGCTGCCGGACACCCTTCCCGACCGGGTGAGGAAGAAGGCGCGGGAGATCACCGCCGGCGCCGACAATCCCTATGACAAGGCCCGGGCGGTGGAACGATACCTCAAGTCCGACGGCGGTTTTCGCTACGAAATCCGGGATGTGCCGGTGCCGAAGGAAAACGAAGACTTCGTCGATCAATTCCTCTTTGACACCAAACAGGGTTACTGCAACCACTTTTCCTCTGCGATGGTGGTCCTGCTCCGCGCCGCCGACATTCCGGCGCGGTGGGTGAAGGGGTTTGCCCCCGGCGAAGCGGAATGGGAGGGCGACCGATACCGGGTGACGGTGCGCAATGCCGACGCCCACTCCTGGGTGGAAGTCTATTTTGACGACTTCGGGTGGATCCCCTTTGAACCCACCCCCGGATTCCACGACCCGACCCCCGTTGAGCGGGAGGAAGCCCGGGTCGATTCCGAAGAGGAGACCTCCTCCGCGCCCCTGCCTTCTTCAGACCGTCGGCGCAATCCGGAAGAGCGGGGTCCCGCCGCTCCCACCTCCTCCGAAACGGAGGATGCCCGATCGTCCGAAGCCGGTTACCGCTGGTTGCAGTGGGCCACCGCCCTCCTGCTCCTGGCGGGAGGGGCGGTTTGGGCGATCCGACGCCGGCTGATCTGGTGGTGGCTCCACCGTTACCCTCGGATCGAAGAGGGAAGCCACGTCACCCTCATCCGGGCCTTTCGCCATTTTCTTCGCTGGCTCGCCTGGCGGAGGGGTCCGAGAAAACCTCATCAGACGGCCAGGGAATATATCGCCGGAGACCACTGGCTTTTCTCCGCTCCCTCCCCTGAGATGCGGGAGATCACCCGACTCTTTGAACAGGCCCGCTACGGCAAGGAAGAGAAAGGCGCTTCCCTATGGAAAAAGGCAAGGCACCTTTGGAAAGCTCTGTTGGAACAGACCCGCCCCTGAGATTTCATGGATCATTCGAGGTGCAAACAAAAAATCCCCCTCTCCCGAAGAAATCCTCCCTACGGAGGATTTTTTTGACGGGACTCCTGCGATCAAGACGATTGGCCCTTCCTTCGATGGTCAACAATTCCAGTCCATCCCTCTCGGACAGAAAGCGGCGGGCTTCCAGATCGAGGACTTTGACGGTTTCCCCGTCATCACATCAGCGTGCCGGCCACCGGGAGAAAAACCGACCGGTTCAAGGTTGCCGCCGGATTCCACCTGTCCAGCACCCGGATCCGCTCCGCGCGGGCAATGACCAGACCGCCCCTTTCCTCCGCGCCCGATTCAACGTCATTTTGGCCGCCTCTCCGCTTTTCCCTAACATGCAACCGATTTGCCGAAACGAAAGGGCTCCGCATAACGGAAAATCACCACCTGCTTCTGTCCTTCGGGCAAATCGGCCACCGTCCGCCGCAGATCCAGATCGCGAAAGGGTTCCCCGATTCCGTTTTCCCGAAGATGCACGGGAAGCGGGCACCGGCCACCTCCCGCCCGGCCCGACGAAAATGATCGGCCACCGCCCGGCGGGCAAAGCCGAACAACCAAGCCGAAAAGGGCTTGCCATTCCATTGAAAGCGACCGATGGATTCCAACCCGCGGCGGAAAACATCCGCAGTCACATCCTCCGCATGGGCGCGATCCCTCACCCGTTCGTAAACATATCGGTACACGGGCGTCACGTAAAGGCGGCCAAACGCCTCCGGATCGCGTTTGGCCCGCTCCACCAACTGCCGCTCCCCCTGATCCGCCGAGCCCCGTTCTTTGCCCTGTTCCTCCAACACCCCGTTACCACCCCCGCTTCCCAAGTCGCTCGAAGATGGTAACAGGAAACGCCCTTCACTCATTTTCCTCCAACAAAAAACCCCCTGCCGAAGCAGAGGGCCATGTAAAAGGAAGCAGCCATGATGTTTGATTCCTGAAGGTTTGCAATCCGTTTGCAGTTTGGCTTGAGAAACATTGGGGGTCGGATACGCGAAAACCGAAAAAGCCGCGATTTGACGCGGCTTTTTGATGGCGTGCCCTGGAGGATTTGAACCCCCGACCTTCTGATTCGTAGTCAGACGC